>DASQMT010000238.1:0-2337 GCA_035645355.1 Solirubrobacteraceae bacterium
CCCCATGTCGGCGAACGGGTGCCAGTAGGAGGTGGTCGCAGTGCTGGTCTGACTGACGCTGGCCATCGGAATTACCGTAGTGGCGGCGGAGCGACGCGTGCGTCCAATCCGGGCGACCGTCCATGTGCCGCAGCGGCGAACTCGGTGCGCCACACCGGCGCATATATGGGGACAGTCCCTCTTTAGGTTTGGGTCAGTCGACGATCAACCAGGTTCCGGCCGCGACCAGCGCGAGGCCGGCGAGCTTCGCGAGCGTGATCGGCTGGCGCTCCACCCCCAGCCACCCGAAGTGGTCGACGACGACCGCCAGCGCGAACTGCCCGGCGATCGTCGCGGCCGTGAGCCCGCCCGCGCCGAGCGCGCGCACCGTCCAGACGATCGACGCGACGTAGAGGGCGCCGATCAGGCCGCCGCCGACGAGCGCGTACCAGGGCGCGTCGCCCGCCCGCGCGATCCCGCCCAGGCCGCCGGCGAGCACGCTCACCGCGAGCAGCGCGACGAGACCGACGGTGAACGCAACGATCGTCGCCCGGAGGTCGCCGACCGTGCGGCCGAGCAGCGAGTTCAGCGGCGCCTGCAGCGCCAGCGTGCCGCCGATCGCCGTCGCGAGCAGGAGAGCCACGCCACGGTCCATCAGCGCATCACTTCGCCGCCAGCCAGTTGGGCCCGGTGCCGGCGTCGACCACCAGCGGCGGATCGAGCCGGGCCGCGCCGACCATCTCCGCCGAGGCGATCGCGGCCGCCTGCTCCGCCTCGGCCTCAGGGCCCTCGAAGAGCAGCTCGTCGTGGATCTGCAGGATCACGCGCGTGGACAGGCCGGCCGCCCCGAGCGCGTCGTGGCAGCGCACCATCGCGACCTTGATGATGTCGGCGGCGGTGCCCTGGATGATCGAGTTGACGGCCAGGCGCTCGCCGAGCTTGCGCGTCTGCCAGTTGCGCGCCCGAATCTCCGGGACCTGGCGGCGGCGCCCGAACAGTGTCGAGACGTAGCCGTGCTCGACCGCCTGGGTCACCGCGTCGGCCATGAACTGCGCGACGGCGGGAAAGCGCTCGAGGTAGCGGTCAATGAACTCCTGCGCCTCCTCCTGCTCGATCCGCAGGCGATCTGCGAGCCCGTACGCGGACAACCCGTAGACGATCCCGTAGTTGACCATCTTCGCCTTCGAGCGCATCGCCAGCGTGAGCCCTTCGGGCGGCGTGTCGAACACGGCCGCCGCGGTCTCGGTGTGGACGTCCTCGCCGCGCAGGAAGATCTGCTTGAGCACGTCCTCGCCGGCGATGTGGGCGAGCACGCGCAGCTCGACCTGCGAGTAGTCGACGGAGATCAGCACGTTGCCGGGCTCGGCGACGAAGCAGGCCCGGATCTCGCGCCCGGTCTCCGAGCGGATCGGGATGTTCTGCAGGTTCGGGTTGATCGAGGCGAGCCGGCCCGTCGCGGTGTTCGTCTGCAGCAGCGTCGTGTGCAGGCGCCCGTCGGGGCCGATCGCGGCCGGCAGCTGCTCGAGGTACGTCTGCACGAGCTTGGTGAGCTCACGCCAGCGCTCGACCTTGGCGATGATCGGGTGCTCGTCGCGGATCGCCTGCAGCACGCGCGCATCGGTCGAGAAGCCGGTCTTGCCGCGCCGCTTGCGCGACAGGCCGAGCTTGACGAACAGCACTTCCGCGAGCTGCTGCGGGGAGCCGATCATGAACTCCTCCCCCGCCAGCTCCCAGATCTCGCGCTCGAGCTCGGCAGCCGCGGCGCGCATCCCCAGCCCGGCCTGCTCGAGTCGGGCGGTATCGAGCTTGATGCCCGCCTTCTCGCACTCGCGCAGGACGTAGACGAGCGGCAGCTCGATCTCGCGCAGCAGGTCCTCCAGGCCGCGCTCGCGCACCTGCTCGCGCTGACGGCCCGCGAGCTCGTGCGCGAGCACCGCGCGCGACGCCTCGGGGTCATCGGCCGAGACGGCCATGCCGCGCTCCTCGCAGAGCTCGTCGAGCGGGTAGCCGCGGCGTGCCGGGTCGAGCAGGTAGGCGGCCACCTCCGTGTCCCATGCGAGGTTCGCCGGTATCTCGCCGAGCGCCTTCGCGTCGTGCGCGATCACCGGCCGGTCGCCCGCGGCCGCGACCAGCTCGGCCGGGTTCCCGACCTCGCCCGCGAGCGCATGCGGCCCGCCGGCGTAGGCGCCGAAGCGCCAGCCGCTCGCGCGCGGAAGCAGCTCGCCATCGGGCGTCTCGGGCTCCGTGGCGACCAGCGCCAGCTCGGCGCCGGTCAGGCGCGCGAGGTCCGACGCCGCACCCTTGCGCACGGCGACGACCCGGGCGCTCTCGGCCTCCGGGCGCGGGATCGCGGCCGAC
>DASQMT010000239.1:0-4706 GCA_035645355.1 Solirubrobacteraceae bacterium
CCGGGCCGCGCCGCGGTCGACCTGCGCGTGCGCAGCTTCACCCCGCAGCAGCAGGTCGCAGGGCGGGTCGAGCTCGCGGGCCGCGGCGTGCACGCCGGCGTAGACGTGCGCGGCGACGGCGCCGCCGAGGCCTGGACGGGCCGGCTGCGCCGGAGGGTCCTCAATCAGGAGGGACGCGAGTCGCCCTACGACGCGCTGCGTCGTGCGCTCGCGCCGGCGGGTCAGAGCACGAGCGTCGAGCCGTAGCGGCGCAGCCACGCCGCGTGCTCGCGCCAACCGGGCACACGTGACTCGAGCAGCCCCCAGAAGCGCGGCGAGTGGTCCATCAGCTCGAGGTGGCAGACCTCGTGCTCGACCACGTAGTCGACTGTCTCCGCGGGCGCTAGCAGCAGCCGCCAGTTGAACGACATCGCCCCCTCCGACGAGCAGGACGCCCAGCGCGTGCGCTGCCCGCGGATCGTCAGGCTCGTGTAGGCGGTGCCATGGCGCGCGCAGGCGGCGTCGAGGCGGGCGGCGATCTCGGTCCGGGCCGCACGCCGGTAAAAGCGCTCGAGCGCCGCGCGCGGATCACCCTCTGGCACCAGCAGCACGTCGCCCCTGCGGTGCACGCGCGAGCGCCCGAGCTGAGGCTGCAGCGAGAGCGTCTCGCCGAGGAACGGCAGCGTGCCGGCGGGCCGCGCGACGTCCTCGGCGGCGCGCGCGAGCACGCGCCGGCGCCGCGCGATCCAGGGCGCGAGCTCGCGAACCGCTTCGCCGGCGGCGCGCTCGGGCGCCCTGCGCGGCAGCGTCACCAGCACGCTCCCGTCGGCGTCGACCACGACGCGCACGCGACGAGCGCGCGAGGAGCGGCGGATGCAGTACTCGGCGAGCGCCATCGCGGCGCTGAATCTAGCCGGGACGCCGGTCGGAGCAGTCGGGCATCATGCGGCCGGTGCCGTCCACCCGCGTCCCGCTTCCGCGCGGTATCCGCGCCCCCTACACCGTGTTCGTGAACGGGGTGCGGCAGCGCGAGGGTGCGGACTTCCACGTCGAGGACGGTGTGCTCGTGTTCGGCAGGGACCTCGCCAAGGAGGGCAGGCTCGGCTTCTGGCGCTGGTTCTGGGGCGCCTGGGGGATCGGCACCTACCGCAAGGACGACAAGGTCGACGTCGCGTGGGAGCTCGACGGCCGCCCGCAGGTGGCGCACGCGCTCGACTTCGAGCCGCGCGGCTGAGCCGGGCCCTAGGCCGGCACGGCTTCGCGCCAGGGCGCCATCAGGCGCAGGGCGCTCAGGATCGCGCGCGTCGCGGGCGAGCGGTTCAGCGTGTAGAAGTGGATGCCCGGCGCGCCGTTGGCCAGCAGGTCGGCGCACTGCAGCGTGGCGTAGGCGACGCCGAGATCGGTCACGGCGCCGGGCTGGTCGGCGCGCAGCTCGAGCTCGCGCAGCAGCCGCCCGGGGATGTTCGAGCCGCACATCTCCGTGATGCGCTTGATCTGGCCCGCGTCGGTGATCGGCATGATGCCGGGCACGATCGGGACGTCAATCCCGATCTCGCGCGCGCGGGCGACGAAGTCGTAGTAGGCCTGGTTGTCGAAGAACAGTTGCGTGATCAGGAAGCGCGCGCCGGCATCGACCTTCTCCTTGAGATAGCGCAGGTCGCTCTCGGCGTCGGTCGCGTGGATGTGCACCTCGGGAAAGCAGGCCGCGCCGATCGCGAAGTCGTACTCGTCGCGGATCAGCTCGATCAGCTCGCGCGAGTAGCTGAGGCCGCCCTCGGTGGCCGTCCACTCGCTCTCCCCCGGCGGCGGGTCGCCGCGCAGCGCGAGGACGTTCTCGATCCCGGCGTCGCGCATCGTGTCGAGCATGTCGCGCAGCTGGCCGACGGCGGCGCCGACGCAGGTGAAATGCGCCATCCCCTCCATGCCGTAGTCGCGCTTGAGATGCCTGACGATGTCGATCGTCTTGCGCTTCTCCGTCGTGCTCCCGCCCGCGCCATAGGTGACCGAGACGAACGTCGGGCTCAGGCGCGACAGCTCGGCCAGCGCCCGGCCGAGGTTGCGCTCGCCTTCGTCGGTTCGGGGCGGGAAGAACTCGAAGGAGAAGGATGGCTCGGAGTCCGAGGCGATCCGCTCGTCGATCCGCATCCAGCCCAGTCTAGGCAGGAGCCCAGCGCTCGGGCGGACCGTCGAGCCGCTTCGCGGCCCCCTTGCGCTCGAGGTGCTCGAGGTAGCACTGCAGCTTGGTCAGCAGCCAGCCCGCCATGTCCGACGCGGGCGACTCGCCGTAGACCGCGACCAGCAGCTCGGGCGGGCTCGCGGCGCCTGCCCGCAGGGCATCCAGAACCGCCGCGAGCCGCTCGCGCACGAGCGCGCGGGTCGCCGCGACGTGACCGCGCAGGTCGATGAACGGGCGCCCGTGACCCGACAGCGTCAGACGCACGTCGAGCCGCTCGACGAGGTCCAACGACGAGAGGAACTCGGCCACTGGGTCGGGCGTCCAGCCGTGGTCGAAGTACAGCGACGTGCGGCCGAGCACGTGATCGCCCGACAGCAGCAGCCGCTCGCGCGGCTGGTGCAGCACGACGTGCGAGGGCGCGTGGCCGGGCGTCTCGTGCACCTCCCAGGCGCCCGCGTCGGAATCGACCACGACGCCCGGGACGAGCTCGCGCGCCACGTCGAGCCCGCCGTGGCCGGTGCTGTAGTGCTCGTGGCGCGGATGCAGCCACAGCTCGGCGCCCGAGCGCGCCTGCACCGCCGCCGCCTGCCCGCAGTGGTCGAGGTGGGCGTGCGTGCAGACGAGCAGCCGCACCCCCTCGAGCGTGAATCCGGCCGGCTCCAGGGCCCGCTCGAGGTCGCGCAGCGAGCCGGGCTGGTCCATGCCGCAGTCGACCAGCACGAGCCCGTCGCCATGCGCCAGCGCCCAGGCGTTGCAGTGCGGCACGGCCGGCCAGGGCAGCGGCAGCCGCAGCCGCCAGACCCCCGGCAGCACTCGCTCACCGCGTCCGGTCTCGGTGCGCCGGGTCGGCTTGCGCATCGGCTGGACGCTAACGTGCCGCGCATGGGCAAGCGCAGCCGCCGCCGCGGCGCGCCGGACGCTCTCGCCGCGCCGGAGCGCGAGTACCGCAGCCTCGCCGGGGACGTGCTCGTCCTGCGTGGAGCGATGTCGCCCGCCACGCGGCGCGAGTACGCCGCGGCCGCGGCCGGCTCGCCACTCTCGCGTGAGGACGCATGGCAGCGTGCGGCCGAGTTCCTGTTCGAGCGCCTCGCCGTCCGCTGGGAGATCGCGGGCGCGGAGCCGATCACGCGCCAGCGGGAGCTGCTCGGACGCTACCGCTTCGCCTCGTCCGATGAGCGCGGGTGGATCCGCGGCGTGCTGCGCGAGCACCTCGCCGAGCTGTTTCCCGAGCTGACTGCACCGTGACGCTCGATCCGGCGGCCTTCGCGCGCCTGCTCTGCGGCTACTGCCTCGACGCGCAACCGGGCCAGCAGGTCGTCGTGCGATCGACGACGCTCGCCGCGCCGCTGCTGCTCGCCGTGCAGCGTGAGCTGCTGGAGCGCGAGGCCTGGCCGCTGCTGCGGATCGAGCTGCCGGGCGCCGCAGAGCACTGGTATGAGGCGGCGCACGACCCGCACCTCGACGGCTTCGCGCCCGCCGAGCTGGCCGAGGCCGAGCAGACGGACGCGTCGCTCACGATCCAGGCGCCCGAGAACACCACCGCCCTGGCTGCCGTCGATCCCGCGCGCATGGCGCGCGCCGCACGCGCGCGCGCGCCGCTGCGCGAGGCCGGGATGCGGCGGCGTTGGTGCGGGACGCTGTGGCCGACGCCGGCGGGCGCGCAGCGGGCCGGCATGGGGACGGCGCAGTACGCGGACTTCGTCCGCCGCGCGACGTTCCTCGACCGCGACGACCCGGCTCGCGCCTGGCGCGAGCTGGGCGCGCTGCAGGAGCGCCTGATCGAGCGGCTTAGCCGGGCGGCGGAGCTGCGCGTCGAGGCGCCGGGCACCGACCTGCGGCTGAGCGTTGCCGGCCGCACATGGGTCAACTCCGACGGCCGTCGCAACATGCCCTCGGGCGAGGTCTTCACGGGTCCGGTCGAGGACTCCGCCGATGGCCGCATCCGCTTCACCATCCCGTCGAGCCCGAGCGGCGTCGAGGTCGCCGGCATCGAGCTCGAGTTCCACGCGGGCCGCGTGGTCGCGGCGCGCGCGGAGCGCGGCCACGACTATCTGCTCGCGACGCTCGACACAGACCCGGGCGCGCGCGTGCTCGGCGAGATCGGGATCGGCACCAACACCGGCATCGACCGGCCGACGGGAGCGATCCTGTTCGACGAGAAGATCGGCGGCACGGTCCATCTCGCGCTCGGCCGCTCCTATCCGGAGACGGGCGGGACGAACGAGTCGGCCGTGCACTGGGACATGGTCTGCGACCTGCGCGCGGGTGGCCGCCTGAGCGCCGACGGCGACGTCCTCCAGCAGGACGGCGTCATCCGCCCCTGACCGCTACGGTCCCCCGCCGAAATGCGTCGTACGAAGATCGTCGCCACGATCGGGCCCGCCT
The DNA here is from genome assembly GCA_035645355.1 of Solirubrobacteraceae bacterium. Classification (GTDB taxonomy): domain Bacteria; phylum Actinomycetota; class Thermoleophilia; order Solirubrobacterales; family Solirubrobacteraceae; genus DASQMT01. The sequence continues at coordinate 4,541 of DASQMT010000239.1, forward strand.
CGCGCGAGCCCGAGGTGCTCGTCCGGATGGTCGAGGCCGGGATGGACGTCGCGCGCTTGAACTTCTCGCACGGCACCGCCGACGAGCACGCCGAGATGGCCGATCGCGTGCGTGCCGCCGCCAACCGCGCCGGGCGCCAGGTCGCGATCCTCCAGGACCTGCCGGG
>DASQMT010000240.1:0-7368 GCA_035645355.1 Solirubrobacteraceae bacterium
GGGCCGGGGACGTTGGTGACGGTCAGGTTGAACAGGCGCTGTACCGCCTGGATGCGCGCGGCCTGCGAGAGGATCGTCGGCGACGCGAAGTCGGCCAGCGCGGTGATCGTCTGGGCTCCGAGGGCCTGGGCGGACCCCTTCAGGCCGCGCATCGCCTCGTGCACCGCGCGGAAGCGCGCGATCGGGTCCTTCAGGCCGATCGGCAGCGGCGCGTAGACCGCGGCGATCTTGTTGCCGAGCGCGCCGCGCTCGGAGTCGGCGCGCAGGGAGACCGGCACCATCGCCTTGAGATCGGCGGCGGTGTCATACCCGTGGGCGAGGAAGTGGCTGCGCAGCGCGCCGGTCACGACGGCGAGCACGACGTCGTTGACCGTTCCGCCGAGCTTGCTCTTGATCGCCTTGAACGTCGCCAGATCGCCGTGCACCCAGGAGAACCGGCGGTGCGGGCCGATCTTGACGTTCAGGGGCGAGCGCGGTGCGCCCCCGACGCCGGCCTGGGTGAGCTCCGCTAGCCCGCCTAACGCGCTGCGGACGGCGGCGAGCGCGTCCAGCGGCCGCGTCGCCGCGCCCGCCGCCGCTCGCGCCAGTTCCAGCGAGCCGGCGGCGTGCTCGGCGAGCGCGTCGGCGAGCAGGCTCGCCGACGTCGGCTCGGGGCGCGGCACCCACGGCTCGGCCGGCGCCGGCGACCCGGACTCGGGGTCGAGGTCGAAGAGGACCGTCGTAACGTCGACGCCCGACATGCCATCGACCAGGCAGTGATGCGTCTTCGCGATGATCGCGAAGCAGTCCTGGTCGACGCGATCCACCAGCCACAGCTCCCACAGCGGTTTGGAGCGGTCCAGGCGCTGCGCGAAGATGCGCCCGGCGAGCTGCCGCAGCTCGTGCTCGCCGGCGGGCGCGGGGAGCGCGGTGTGGCGCAGGTGGTAGCCCGCGTTGAAATGCGGGTCGTCGACCCAGACCGGCCGGCTCTGTACGAGCGGCGGGAACGCCAGCTTCTGGCGGTAGCGCGGCACGAGCGCGAGCCGGTGCTCGACCTGGGCGACGAAGTCCGGGTACGCGGGCGCCTCGCCCTCCAGCAGGAGCACCGAGCCGACGTGCATGTGGGCCCCGCCGTCCTCGAGCGCGAGGAACGAGGCGTCGAGCCCGCTGAGGCGGTCGCGGTGGCTCACGGGGCGGATTGTCGCGCATCGAGGGGCGCCCAGAGCACCCGCTATCCTCGAACGCTCGTTTGACCGCCGAACCGTGGCACACGATGTGCTGCCGGGCGGAGGACCCATTTTGCCGGGGCTGGGGAGGCCTTGGCCGGGGCGAGTCCGTGGCGTAAGCCGCGGTAGCGCCGCTCGTCGGATCGCCGCCGGTTCACATCGGCGCCGTTTTCGTGGCGGGGGTGCGAGCCCGACAGCTGACTTCGTAGGCATCCGGGTCGAACGCGCAAGGAGGTCTCCGTGAGACCGCGAAACGTCGCGCGCCCCGCTGCCGCGGGAGCGCTCTGCTTCGCCTTCCTGGGCGCCGCCGATGCTGCGAGCGCCCAGTCCGAGATCGTCACGCCCGTCCTTCAGGAGAAGCCGCTGATCGGGGTGCACGAGAACAAGCTCGACGTGCGCGCGGGCGGCCACGGCGTGGTCGGCGGCAAGGTCACGCCCGCGGTCGCCAGGACCGTCGTCTCACTGCAGATCAGGCGCGCGGGCCGCTGGCGGGCCCTCGATCGCGACCGCACCGATGCCGCGGGGCACTTCCGGCTGCGCAAGCGACTCGCGCGCACGGGCAGCTCGCGCGTCCGGATCCGCGTCGCGCCCGCCCCTGGCACGCCGGCCGTCAAGCGCGCGCTGGGACGCTTGAACGTCTATCGGACGGCCTACGCGTCTTGGTACGGCCCGGGGCTCTACGGCAACCGGACCGGCTGCGGCGGCACGCTGCACGCCGGCCGCCTCGGCGTCGCACACAAGAGCCTGCCGTGCGGCACGATGGTCACGTTCAGGCGCGGCGATCGCTCCGTCCGCGTCCCGGTGATCGACCGCGGCCCGTACGTCGGCGGGCGCGAGTACGACCTGACCGCCGCGACGGCCCGGCGGCTCGGCTTCCAGGGTCATGGCGGCGTGCTCACGACGCGCTGACGGCCGAGCGGGAGCGTCAGCTGCGGCGAGCGCTCGGGAGCGGCCTCGGGCTCGCCCTCGTCCTCGAATGCGGCGAGCCGCACTCCGAGCAGGCGCACCGGCCGCGGCGGCGCGTATGTCCGCAGGAGCTCCAGCGCGACCTCCGCGACCGTCGTCGTGTCGTTGACGGGCGCTGGCAGCGTGCGTGCGCGCGTGACGGTGGTCCAGTCGTCGAGCCGCACCTTGATCGCGATCGTGCGCCCGCGCACCTGTTTGCGCTGCAGTCCCTCGCAGAGCTGGCCGGCGAGCTCTCCCAATGCCGCCTCCAGCTCGAGCGGGTCGGCGATGTCCGTGTCGAACGTCGTCTCGCTGGAGCGCGACTTGGCCGGGCCGGACTCGGCGGCCACGACGTCGGAGCCGTGGAAGTGCGCGCAGGCGAGCAGCTCGCGGGCGTGGCGTGCGCCGAAGCGCGCCGCGAGTTCCTGCTCGCCGGCCCGCTGGAGAGCGCCGATCGTCGTCAGGCCCATCGCCGCGAGCCGCTCGGCGGTCTTGGGCCCGATGCCGGGGATGATCCGCAGCCCGCTGCCGGCCAGGCGCCTGCACGCCTCCTCGCGCCCCATCGCGACGAAGCCCTGCGGCTTCTCGAGGTCCGAGGCGATCTTCGCGATCAGCCGGTTCGGCGCGACGCCGACCGAGATCGTGATGCCGGTGCGGTCGCGCACCTCGGCGACCAGCTCGCGCAGCACGCGCAGCGGCTTCTCCAGCTCGGTCGCGTCCGCGTAGCCCTCGTCGAGGCCGACCTGGGAGACGACCGGCAGGCGCTCGCGCACCAGGCCCCAGACCTCGCGCGACTTGTCGCGGTAGGACTGGAAGTCCGGCTCGACGAAGATCGCCTGCGGGCACAGGCGCCGGGCCTGCGCCGCCGGCGATGCGGAGCCGACCCCGAACCGGCGCGCCTCGTACGACGCCGTCGTCACGACCGTCCGCGGCCCGCTGCCGGCCACGACGACCGGCTTGCCGACAAGCTCCGGCCGCCGCAGCAGCTCGACGGAGACGTAGAACGCGTCGCAGTCGAGGTGGGCGATGATCCGGCGCACGGACACGACCTTCCATGGATACCGGCTCGACCGGCGGCAGTGGGGCACGGCGCCTACCTCAGCGGCAGCGAGGAGCCCCGGCCGCAGACTACCGCGGGAACCAGAGCTGCTCGAGCACCTGCCGGAGCCGCTCGGCGCTCGCGCTCACGTCCTCGGTCGCGGTGTGGATCGTCACGTCGGGGTGCTCGGGCACCTCGTAGGGCGCGCTCACGCCGGTGAAGTCCTCCAGCTTGCCCGCGCGGGCGCGCGCGTACAAGCCCTTCGGGTCGCGCTTCTCGGCGACCTCGACCGGCGTGTCGACGTAGACCTCGAGGAACGGCAGGCCCGCGGCCTCGTGCAGCTCGCGCGCGAGCGCGCGGTCGTGGTGCGCGGGCGAAACGAGCGAGGCGATCGCGACCATCCCGGCGTCTGCGATCAGCCGCGCGACGTGCGCGACGCGGCGGATGTTCTCCGTGCGGTCGGCGGGCGAGAAGGCGAGGTCGCCGGAGAGCCCGTGGCGCAGGTTGTCGCCGTCCAGGAAGTATGCCGGGTGGCCGTCCTCGACGAGGATGCGCTCGAGCTGGGCCGCGATCGTCGACTTCCCCGAGGCCGGCAGGCCGGTCAGCCAGACGGTCGCGCCGCGCGTGCCGAGCGAGTTCCAGCGGTGCTCGCGCTCCAGGCCGCTGTCGTGCCAGGTCACGCCGGGGGAGTGCTCCGGCTCGCGACCGCCCGGCCGCACGCGGCGCACCATGCCGGCGGCGACCGTGTCGTTGGAGTCCTCGTCGATCAGGATGAACGCGCCCGTGATGCGGTTGTCGGCGTACGGGTCGGCGGCGACCGGAGCGGCCGTTCGCAGCGTGATCCGAGCGATGTCGTTGAGCACCAGCTCGTCGGGCGGCGGGCCGTCGTGGAGCGACGTGACGTCGAGCAGCGCGTCGATCGACTCGACGGCCGCGCGCACGGTGCGCGTCGTGTGCTTGAGCGCGACGTGCTCGCCCGCCCGCAGCGGCGACTCCGCCATCCAGCAGAGGGTCGCCTCGATCCTGCGGCCGCTCGCGGGCAGGTCGTCGGGACTGCAGAGCAGGTCGCCGCGGCCGACGTCGAGGTCGTGCGCGAGGCCGACGGTGACCGAGTCCGGCGGCGCCGCGGACTCCAGCGGGCCGTCGAACGTCTGGACGGCGGTGACGGTCGTGCGTGAGCCGGCCGGGAGCACGACGACCGGATCGCCGGGGCGCAGCGTGCCGCCGGCCAGCTGGCCGGCGTAGCGGCGCTCGCCGCGGGCGCCGTCCTCCGGCCGGATCACCCACTGCACAGGCAGCCGCACGGGCCCGCTACCGCGGTCGCTCGCGACGTCGACCGCCTCCAGGTGCTCGAGCAGTGGCGGGCCGTCGTACCAGTCCGCCTCGCCGCGCTCGACGACGTTGTCGCCGTTGAGCGCCGAAATCGGGAAGGCGCGCGCGTCCTGCACGCCCAGCTGCTCCGCGAGCCCGGCGAAATCGCTCTCGATCGTCCTGAAGCGGTCCTCACTCCAGTCGACGAGATCCATCTTGTTCACCGCCGCGACCATGTGGCGGATCCCGAGCAGCCCCGAGAGGCACGCATGGCGGCGCGACTGCTCGATCATGCCGTGGCGCGCGTCGATCAGGATCACCGCGAGCTGGGCGGTGGAGGCGCCGGTGACCATGTTGCGCGTGTAGCGCTCGTGACCCGGGGTGTCGGCGATGATGAACGACCGCCGTGGCGTCGTGAAGTAGCGGTAGGCGACGTCGATCGTGATGCCCTGCTCGCGCTCCGCGCGCAGGCCGTCGGTGATCGAGGCGAGGTCCGGCGCTCCGCCGGTGCCGTTCCGGTGCAGCGCGTCGAGCGTGTCCTGGAGGATCAGCTTGGCGTCGAGCAGCAGCCGCCCGATGAGTGTCGACTTGCCGTCGTCGACCGAGCCCGCGGTCGCGAGCCGGAGCAGCTGCTTGCCTGTGCCCGCGGGGAGCGTCGTCATCGCTAGAAGTAGCCCTGGCGCTTGCGATCTTCCATCGCCGCTTCGGACGTGCGGTCGTCGGCGCGCGTCTCGCCGCGCTCGGTCACGCGCGTGGCCGCGATCTCGGAGATCACGTCGTCGACGATCGTCGCGCCCGACCGCACCGCGCCGGTGATCGTCATGTCGCCGACGGTGCGGTAGCGGACGGACTCCGTGAACGGCCCGGAGGACGGGATCACGTACTCCGACACGGCGTAGAGCATCCCGTCGTGCTCGAACACCTCGCGCTCGTGCGCGAAGTAGATCGACGGCAGCTCGAGCCCCTCCTGCCGGATGTAGTGCCAGACGTCGAGCTCGGTCCAGTTCGAGAGCGGGAAAACGCGCACGTGCTCGCCGCGGCGGATGCGCCCGTTGTAGATGTTCCAGACCTCGGGCCGCTGCGCGCGCGGGTCCCACTGGCCGAAGTCGTCGCGGAACGAGAAGATGCGCTCCTTCGCCCGCGCGCGCTCCTCGTCGCGCCGGGCACCGCCGAACGCCGCGTCGAAGCGGCCGTGCTCGATCGCGTCGAGCAGCGTCACCGTCTGGAGCCGGTTGCGCGAGCTGCCGGGCTTGGAGGCGTCCCACTCCTCGCGCGCGCGCCCGGCGGCGATCGAGTCCTCGACCTTCGCGACGATCAGCCGCTCGCCGATCTCCGCGACGCGGCGGTCGCGGTACTCGAGCACCTCGGGGAAGTTGTGTCCCGTGTCGACGTGCAGGACCGGGAACGGGAAGCGGCCGGGGCGGAACGCCTTCTCCGCCAGGCGCAGCAGCACGATCGAGTCCTTGCCGCCGGAGAACAGCAGCACGGGACGCTCGAGCTCGGCGGCGACCTCGCGGAAGACGTGCACGGCCTCGGACTCCAGCGCGCGCAGGTGATCTGGCGCATCCACGCGCGGCAGGATAGCCGTCCTAAAAATCGATCAGAGTTCGGCTAATAAAGCGCCGAGGCGAGCTTTCGCCGTGACTCGCGCGCCACCGGATGCTCGACGCCGAGCTGATCGAGAACGCCCACGACCGCGCGCCGGAGGTCCTCGCGCCGCTCGTCCTCGGCGCTCGCAATCGCGCCGATGAGCGCGTCGAGGCCTTGCCCCTGCTCGCCGTCGTCGAGCGCGGCGAACGCGGCCCGCAGCTCGTCGTCCTCCTCAAGCCGCAGGCGGGCGGCCAGCCCCTCGGCCGCGAACGAGCCCGGGAACTCCGCCAGCACCGCCAGCGCGCCGTCGCGGTCACCACGGGCGGCCAGGATTTGGGCGAGCGCCACGCCGGCGTCGGCCCGGCTCGGCTCGAGCTCCAGCGCGCGGCGCAGGTCGTCCTCGGAGCCGGCCGCGACGAGCGCGTCGGCCTCCGACGGCAGCAGCGCGTCGAGGAAGCGCGCCACCACGGCCGGTGGCTGCGCGCCTGTGAACTCGGACTCGATACGGCCGTCCTTGAACGCCTTGACAGCCGGGATCCCCTGGATCCGGAAGGCGGCGGCGAGGCGCGGGTTCGCCTCCGTGTCGACCTTGGCCAGCGCGAGCTTGCCGGCCCGCTCGCCGACGGCATGCTCGAGCACGGGGGTGAGCTGGCGGCACGGCCCGCACCACGCGGCCCAGAAGTCGACGACCACGGGGAGCGTCCGCGAGCGCTCGATCACGTCCTGCTCGAAAGTGGCCTCTGTGGCGTCGAAGATCACCGGCTCTAGGCTACCGGGCGTGCCCGAGTTCATCGTCGCGAGCGCGGGCGTCGAGCTGGCCGGCGAGGAGGCCGGGGAAGGCGTCCCGGTCGTGCTCCTGCACGGCCTCACGGCTACGCGCCGCTACGTCGTGATGGGCTCGCGCACGCTCGAGCGGAGCGGACACCGCGTCGTCGCCTACGACGCCCGCGGCCACGGGCGCTCCGGTCCCGCGGCCGGCCCCGGCGACTACGGCTACGACCTGCTCGCCGCCGACCTGCTCGCCGTGCTCGACGAGCGCGGAATCGAGCGCGCCGTGCTGGCCGGAGCGTCGATGGGCGCGCACACGATCGTCCGGCTGGCACTCGACCACGGCGACCGCGTCGCCGGCCTGGTGCTCGTCACGCCGGCCTACACGCCAGAGGGCGGGGACGCCGGCCTCGAGCGCTGGCACGCGCTGGCGGACGGGTTGCGCGACGGCGGCGTCGAGGGCTTCATGGCCGCCTACGGGGAGCCGGACGTGCCGGCGGCGTGGCGCGA
>DASQMT010000241.1:0-7616 GCA_035645355.1 Solirubrobacteraceae bacterium
GGCTCAACCTCCGGCGCCGTCGTCTCCACTACCGGCGTCACGGGCTCCTCAGCCGACTCAACCTCCGGCGCCGTCGTCTCCACGACCGGCGCCACGGGCTCCTCTGCCGTCTCGACGGCCGGCGCCGTCGTCTCGGTGACCGGCTCGACCACCGGCGCCACGGGCTCCTCAGCCGTCTCGACCACCGGCGCCGTCGTGACAGGCTCGGCGACGGGCTCGACCGCTTCGACGGCGGGCGCTTCCGGTTCGGCGACCGCTTCGGGCGCCGTCACGGAGGCGCCGTCGATCACGGGTGTCGCGAGATCCTGCGCGCGGGCCGGCCCGGCACCCAATAGCAGTCCCAGGACGAGGACGCACACCGCAACGGCGATGTATCGCCCCTGGGTCCGGCCGGAAGCTGGTACGGGTGCCATGAGTCGGGTTGCCGTGCGCCTGACTCACGATTCTGTCCGTCATGCTCCGCTTTGAAACCCGGCGCATTGGCGTCCCTGTCATTTCCGCGTGCACCGGACGACGTCCCATTCGCCAGATCCGCCGTCCGTGCCGAGCCGGTTCCGGTCGTCCCCCAGCCGGTCAGCCGACGACGACCGAGAACCCATCCTGGGACTAGGCACGAGGCTGTGCCCGTGAATCCCGCATGGCTGCACGGGCCGTGCCCCGCCCGAGAGGAATCCACGTCGCCGAAGGGCAACCGAGCAGCGGCGTCGAGTCGTGCTACGCCACGGCCAGGTCGGCCGCCTGCTCGACGAACGCACGCCAGCGTTCGTGCTCGTCGGTGCGCCAGCGCTCGCCGCGGCGCGCTTCGACGCGACGGTCCACGAGCAGCAGCTCGGCTGCCTCGCTCAGCGATCCGAGCAGCCCCGCGCCCACCGCCGCGAGTGCCGCGGCGCCCGCCACCGTGGCGTCCGCGCCGGCCGCCTCGACGGGAGCACCGATCGCGTCGGCCTGAAGCTGCAGCATCAGCGGCTCGTTGGTGAGGCCTCCGTCCACCCGTAGCGTGGCCACCTCGACGCTCGCGCGCACCGCCTCGACGACGTCGGCGACGCGCCATGCGATGCCCTCGAGCGCCGCGCGCGCAACATGGGCGCGTGTCGTCCCACCGTGCAGCCCGGCGATGACCGCCCGGGCGGCCGGGCGCCACCACGGCGCGCCGACGCCGGCGAGCGCGGGCAGTACGCGGGCGCCGGCCGAGTCCTCGACCGTGCCGGCGAGCGGGCCGAGCGCGGCGGCGCTCTCCGCGAGACCGAGCTCGCGGCAGAGCCAGTCGAGCATCGCCCCGGCGGCGAACACGCCGCCGTCGATCGCGTACTCCGTCCGGCCCGCGATCTCCCACGCGACGGTTGGCAGCAGCCCGCCGGCCGGCCGCGGCACGTCCTCGCCGACGTGCGCGAGGATGAAGACGCCGGTGCCGTAGGTCGCCTTCACGCGTCCCGGGCTCACACATCCCGCGCCCGCCAGCGCTGCCTGCTGATCGACCACCTGGGCGCAGAGCCGTAGCTCGACCGGCCAGGCCTCGTGCCGAAGCACTCCGAGCTCGCCGGCCGTCGAGCGCATGGCCGGCAGGACGTCCGCCGGGACGCCGAAGCGCTCGCACAGCCAGGGATCGAAGCCCGGGATGCCGAGGGCGTGGAGCTGCGTCCGCGAGGCCGTCGACGCGTCGGTCGCGAAGCCCGCTCCGAGCCGGTCGCACAAGAAGGAGTCGACCGTCCCCATGCGCAGTGTCCCCGCGTCGTGTGCGCGCGCCACCTTGTCGTCGTGCTCGAGCAGCCAGGCGAGCTTGCCGGCCGAGAAGTATGGGTCCAGCGGCAGGCCACTGCGCGCGCGGATCGCCTCCTCGTCGCCGGCGAGACGGTCGAGGATCTCCTGCGAGCGCTTGTCCTGCCAGACGACGATCGGCGTCAGCGGCGTGCCGCTCTCCGCGTCCCAGGCGAGCACCGATTCGCCTGGTGGTCAACCCCACACGCGACGATCTCGCCCGGCGCGTGCTCGAGCACCTCGCCGACCGCCTCGACCACGGCGCGCAGCACCTGCTCGCCGTCCTGCTCCACCCATCCCGGCCGCGGGTGCCCGGTCGCCTTGTCGCGCCGCGCCTCGCGGACGGGACGCAGGCGCTCGTCGAACAACGTCGCCTTGACGGCCGTGGTGCCCTCGTCGACGCCGAGGAGCAGCTTCACGGCGCCTCTCGGCTGCGTTCGGCGGCGCGCTGCCACCAGGGGCGATCGGCGACCGCCATCGGCCCGGGCGCCCGCCGCTCCACAGCTCCCGGTGCGATACCGGCGCGCTCGACGAGCGCCGTGACGTGCTCGCCGATGCCGAGCGCCGCCGACAGGCCGGTGGAGCGGACAGCGGCGACGTTGATCAGGTTCGGACAGGCGGCGGAGCGGCCTATCACGTAGTTCGCTCCTCGGCCGGCGGGCCGCAGGCCGGCCCAGCTCCCGACCGGCTCGGCGCCCTCGAGCTCCGGCAGCATCGCCACCGCGTGCGGCAGGATCTCCTCTCGCGCGCGGTCGCGGACGGACCAGTCGTGCTTATCGGTCTGGTCGTGCGCGGTCGGCCCGGCGACGACCTTGCCGTCGGTCGTCGGAAACACGAGCACACCCTTCGTGCGCTTGGTGGGAATCGGCAGCAGTATGCGCTCGAGCGGCGTGCCGCCAGGCGGATCGAACACCAGGAACCCCCCCGTGCGCGGGAAGATCGTGAAGCTCTCGTCCCCGACCAGCCGAGCGACCCGGTCGGCGTGCAGGCCGGCGCAGTTGACGGCGAGGCGGCAGCTCACGGCGTCGCCGCCGGCCAGCCCCAGCGTGAGAGCGCCACTCAGGCGCGCGATCGCCTCGACGCGCGCGCCGGTGCGGATCTCCGCGCCCGCCGCGATCGTCTCACCCGCGAGCGCGCGCGTGTAGGCAACGGGATCGGTGACAGCCTCTCCGGGCAGCTCGAGCGCGCCATCGTCGCGCAGCGTCGCCTCGACGCCGTTGGCGAGCGCCGTCGCGGCGACCGCGGCCACGGCGCACGCCTGCTGCATGTCGCGCGGCGTGAGCGTCGCGCCGCAGCGCAGCACCGGCACGCCGGAGCTCGCGAGGAAGGCGTCGCGCAGGCTCGCCGAGCGCTGAATCAGCATGGTCTCCAGCGCACCCGGCGCCGAATCGAATCCCGTGTGGAGGATGCCGGAGTTCGTGCCGCTGGCGGCGCGCGCCAGCTCGTCCTCGGCCTCCAGCACCAGCGCGGCGACCCCGCGCCGGGCGAGCGCGTGCGCGACCGCGACGCCGACCACTCCCCCGCCGATGACGGCGACCGGTATCGCGGCCTCGGCCACGTCAGCTCGGTGGCAGCCGCTGGACGAAGTCATTCAGCAGCCGCGCGGCGTCGCCGCGCAGCACCGGCCCGTGACCGAAGCCCACGGTGGCCGGCTCGAGCCGTGCGAGTTTGCGCTCGGAGTCGCGGTTGCGCGCCGGGGCGGGCGTGAGCAGTCGAGGCGGCTGTCGCAGCCCCGGCTTCGTCGTCAGCAGGCTCATGTTGAAGAACACGTCGCCGCAGATCAGCGTGCGGTCCGACTCGCGCCAGAAGGAGACATGCCCGGGAGCGTGACCGGGCGTGTCGAGCACGGTGAATCCGGCGGCGAGCTGATCGCCCTCGGCCAGGTCTCGGTCGACGCGCAGGCCCTCGAAGCCGACGGCGGCATGGATGAGGCCGGCCAGCCGCGGCCGCTTCAGAGGCGTTGCGAGAACCTGCTCGCCGCTCTCGGCCGCCTCGCGGTCCGCGGCGCCGCACCAAACGGGGACGCCGAGCTCCGCGGCGAGGCGCTTCATCGACCCGGCGTGATCTCCGTGCGCGTGGGTCAGCGCGATCGCCGCGACGCTCCGGCCCGCGAGCGAGCGCGCGATCGTGGCGGCGGACTGCTTGACGCCCGTGTCCACCAGCACGTCACCCAGCAGGTACGCGTTGATCGCGTTTCGAGGGGCGAGCGGGAGGTGCCAGACAGCGTCGGCGATCGCGTGCATGCGCGCACTCTATTCGCGAGGTGAGGGACACTACGAGCGCCGGAAGGAGCTTGGAGTTGCTTCACACGACAGTCGACCTCGCCGGAAAGATCGCGCTCGTTGCGGGCGCCACTCGCGGCGCTGGGCGCGGCATCGCCGTGTCGCTGGGCGAGGCGGGCGCGACCGTCTACTGCACCGGCCGCAGCACGCGCGGGCGCCGCTCCGAGTACGACCGCCCGGAGACGATCGAGGAGACGGCCGAGCTCGTGACGGCAGCCGGCGGTGGGGGCGTGGCGGTCGCGGTCGACCACCTCGAGGCTGCCGCGGTCGAGGCGCTCGTCCGCAGGATCGACCGGGAGCACGGCCGGCTCGACGTGCTCGTGAACGACATCTGGGGCGGCGAGCGGCTCGCGCAATGGGACACGCCGATCTGGGAGCACGACCTCGCGGGCGGGTTGCGGATGCTGCGCCTCGCGATCGACACGCATCTGATCACAAGCCATCATGCGCTGCCGCTGCTGATCCGCCGCCCGGGCGGGCTGGTCGTCGAGATGACGGACGGCACGCGCGAGTACAACGAAGCCCGCTACCGGCTGTCTACGTTCTACGACCTGGCGAAGACCTCGGTCATCCGGCTCGCGTTCGCCCAGGCCAAGGAGCTCGCGCCGCACGGCTCGACCGCCGTCGCGCTGACCCCGGGCTGGATGCGCTCGGAGATGATGCTCGAGGCCTACGGAGTCACCGAGGCCAACTGGCGCGACGCGACACGCGGCGACCCGCACTTCACCGCGATCTCGGAGACGCCGCGTTTCGTCGGCCGGGCGGTCGCCGCGCTCGCCGCTGACCCCGACGTGCAGCGCCACAACGGCGCCTCGCTCTCCTCGGGCGAGCTCGCCAAGCAGTACGGCTTCACCGACCTCGACGGCTCGCGGCCCGACTGCTGGCGCTACCTCGTCGAGGTGCAGGAGGCGGGACGGCCGCCGGATCCCACCGGCTATCGGTGACCTGGCGGGGACCGCCTCGACGGCCGGCCAGCGCTACGGCTTCAGCACGATCTTGCCCCGCACGTCCCCGGACGCCATGCGCCCCACCGCGGCCGGCGCCTCGTCCAGGCGCATCACCGCGTCGACCTCCGGGCGCACGTCGTGGTCGACGCAGAACCGCACGAGCCGGTCGAGCTCCTCGCGGGTACCCATCGTCGAGCCGACGATATTGAGATTCAGCCGAAACAGCCGCGCAAGCTCGACTTCGGCGACGTAGCCGCCCGTCCCGCCGGCGTTCACGAGCGTGCCTCCGCGCCGCAGTGATCGAATCGAGTGCTTGAAGGTCGGCGCGCCGACGGAGTCCATCACCGCGTCGACGCGCGCCGGCAGCCGCGCGCCCGGCTCGAACGTCCCGTGCGCGCCGAGGCGCTCCGCGAAGGTGCGCTTCTCCGCGTCGCGCCCGGTCACCCAGACGCGCAGCCCGGCGGCCGCGCCGAGCCGGACGAGCGCGGAGGCGAGCCCGCCCGACGCGCCCTGGACGAGCACCGTGTCACCCGGGCGCAGCCCCGCCTTGACGAACAGCATCCGATAAGCGGTCAGCCATGCGGTCGGCAGGCAGGCGGCCTCTTCGAAGCTCAGCTCCGGCGGCTTCTCGATCAGGTTCCCCGCGGGGGCCGCGACGCGCTCGGCCAGCGCGCCCTGTGGCCCCTCCGACAGCAGCGCCAGCCGCGGATCGAGCTCCTCGGGTCCGACCCAGGCGGGATCGTTCACGACTCCGTGCACGACCACCTCGCGCCCGTCCGGGTCGACGCCGGCCCCGTCGCAGCCGAGGATCATCGGCAACTGCTCCTGGGAAAGCCCGACGCCGCGGGCGGACCAGACGTCGTGATGGTTCAGCGACGCCGCGCGCACCTCTACGACGACCCAGCCGTCGAGCGGCTCGGGCTCCGGCCGATCCCCCACCTCGACGACCGAGGCGGGATCATCGGCGTCGAACGAGCTGATGTAAACGGCGCGCATGCGAGCGGACGCTACCCGAGCCACGAGAGAGCGGGCGGACGCTTGCCTCTACCCTCGATCATATGGACGAAGACGCCTTCAACATGTCGCTCCGCAAGTACCTGAAGAAGCTGGGGGTCACGAGCCAGCGCGAGATCGAAGCAGCGGTCCGCGAGCAGCTCGCTTCCGGGGCGCTCCGGGGGGAGGAAGCGCTCGAAGTCGTCACGACAGTCTCCGTAAAGGGGCTGGCGGACGACATCGTGGTGGACGGGACCATCGCGCTGTCCTGAGCACCGCCCTCTCCTGGCGCTACGACGGACGCGATCCCGACCCGGATCCGCCCGGGGCACTCAGGCTGATCCTGCGTATGCCGGTCGAAAGGCGACGGGGTACGCCGCCTGAGGCGTGGCGCCCGGGATCGATTCAGCCGCCAGGCTACGGCGCTGAGGCAGCGGCCGCGCGTACTGCGGAGGCCATGATGTCCGTCGCTTCGCCGCGCGCCAGACCGCGCTCGTTGAGTGTCCGCCACGCGAAGAAGTCGAGTGCGAGGCCGATCGTCGCGCGCAGTCGCCTGGCCGCCTTCCCGCGAACGCCCCAGCCCATGGCCAGGCCCTCCTCGACATGCGCCACGTACTCCAGGCGCCCGGCCTGCAACTCCGCGATCAGCGGCATCGCGTCGACGTCGCGCAAGACCGCGCTGAGCATCGGCTCAGCCCGCTCGTACCAGCGGTAGAGCGCGTCTAGCGCGACGTCGAGCCGGGCTCCGGGATCGTCGATGCCGGCCCAGGTCGCCGGATCGGGCACCGGGTTGCGCTCCTGCCATGTGCCGGAGCAACTGCGGAACAGCGCGCGCTCGTCGGGAAAGTGGCGGTAGACGGTCGCGCGGCGCACGCCGGCCCGGTCGGCGATCGACGAGATGGTCGTGCGCGCCGGCCCGACGGTGCCGTGCAGCGCGATCGCCGCCTCGATGATGCGGTGCCGCGTTGCCTCCTCCTGAGCGGCACGGGCCTTCTTCTCGTAAGGGCGCTTGGGCGCTCGACTTTCAGAGGTCATCGCTGTTCGATCAATCTTGACAGACGCCTCAGCAGGGGCTAGGATTTTCCGCGTACACACGTGTTCAACGAATCCAAGGGACACCGCGACCATGCACACGACCAGCGCGCCCAGGATCATCGGCCCCACCGACGGCGAGTCCGTCATGCTGCAGACCATCGGCGTCCGCTTCATGATCGCGGGCGCCGACACCGACTCCCGCTTCAGCCTCGTCGAGCACCCGCTGTTGCCCCGCGCGCTCGCCGCGCCGCTGCACCGGCACAACCGCGAGGACGAGTACAGCTTCATTCTCGAGGGCCGGATGGGCGCGCTCCTCGGCGACGACGTCGTCGAGGCCGGGCCGGGCGACCTTGTGTACAAGCCGCGCGACCAGTGGCACACCTTCTGGAATGCCGGCGACGAGCCCGCTCGGATCCTCGAGATCATCTCCCCCGCGGGCTTCGAGCATTTCTTCGCCGAGCTCGCACCGCTGGCGGCTGCCGGCGCGCCCGAGCCCGAGGCATTCGGCGAGCTCTGCGGTCGCTACGCGCTCGACATGCGACCCGAGACACTCCCCGAGCTCTGCTCGCGCTTCGGGGTCTGGTTCCCGGGGGTCGAGTAGCCC
>DASQMT010000242.1:0-4768 GCA_035645355.1 Solirubrobacteraceae bacterium
AGCTGGCAGGCACGGGCAAGGGCCTGACGCTCGAGCTCGGCGGGAAGGCGGCCAACATCGTCTTCGACGATGCGCCGCTCGACCAGGCGGTCGAGGGGATCGTCAACGGGATCTACTTCAATCAGGGCCACGTCTGCTGCGCCGGATCTCGGCTGCTCGTGCAGGAGTCGATCGAGCAGCCGCTGATCGAGAAGCTCAAGCGACGCCTGGAGACGCTGCGCGTCGGTGACCCGCTCGACAAGAACACCGACGTCGGCGCGATCAACTCGGCCGCGCAGCTGCGGAAGATCGAGGAGCTCGTCGCGGTGGGCGAGCAGGAGGGCGCCGAGCTCTACCAGCCGCCCTGCCGGCTGCCCGAGCGCGGCTACTGGTTCGCGCCGACGGTCTTCACGAACGTCGCGCAGAGCCACCGGATCGCGCACGAGGAGATCTTCGGCCCGGTGCTCTCCGTGCTCACCTTCCGCACGCCCGAGGAGGCGATCGAGAAGGCCAACAACACGGCCTACGGGCTCTCCGCCGGCGTCTGGACCGAGAAGGGCTCGCGCATTCTGTGGGCAGCGCAGCGCCTGCGCGCCGGCGTCGTCTGGGCGAACACGTTCAACCGCTTCGACCCGACCTCCCCGTTCGGCGGCTACAAGGAGTCGGGCTTCGGTCGCGAGGGCGGCTTGCACGGTCTCGAGCCCTACCTGCGATTCGACGGGGACGGCAGGGAGTGGGGCGGATGACGCGCGTGCCGGTGCGCAAGACGTACAAGCTCTACGTGGGCGGCTCGTTTCCGCGCTCGGAGTCGGGGCGCACCTACGAGGCCGAGGGGCACAACATCGCCCAGGGCTCGCGCAAGGACCTGCGCGACGCGGTGCGCGCCGCGCGCGGCGCGTTCGGCAAGTGGTCGGCGATGACGGCCTACAACCGCGGCCAGGTGCTCTATCGGGTTGCGGAGATGATGGAGGCAAGGTCATCCGAGCTGGCCGAGCTTTGCGGGGGGCGCGAGGAGGTCGAGCGCTCCGTGGACCGCGTCGTCTGGTACGCGGGCTGGACGGACAAGCTCGCCCAGGTGCTCGGCGGCGCGAACCCCGTCGCGGGACCGTACTTCAACTTCACGGTTCCCGAGCCGACGGGGGTCGTGGGCATCGTCGCGCCGGGCGAGCCGGCGCTGCTGGGCCTCGTCTCGCGGCTGGCGCCGGTGCTGGCGGGGGCGAACGTCGCGGTCGTGATCGCTTCCGAGGCGCACCCGCGCGCGGCGATCGAGCTGGCCGAGGTGCTGGCGACCTCCGACGTGCCCGGCGGCGTCGTCAACATCGTCACGGGGCGCCGCGAGGAGCTTGCCCCTAACCTCGCTTCCCACCTCGACGTGGACGCGCTCGACCTCGACCGCGGCGACGCCGCGCTCGAGCGTGCGGCGGCCGACAATGTCAAGCGCGTCGTGTTCGCGCAGGCGGACAGCCAGAGCCCCTACGAGATCTCGAGCTTCCTCGAGCTCAAGACGGTCTGGCACCCGATGGGCCAGTAGCGCGTTCGCGGGCGTTCGCGCGCCCGGTGCTGACCGGTCTTAGGATCTCGGGATGACCATCGTGCTCCGTGAGCTGCCGCGTGACGCGGCCGACGCGATCCTCGCCGGGGAGCGGCCCGGCGGCGTGCGCGTCGCTGAGGACTACCCGACGGAGTTCTCCGCGGGCGTGGCGCGGTGCGTCGGCGCCGTGGGGCAGTTCGGCCCCTACTTTCTCCAGCGCACTGAGGACGATCTCGTGGTCGGCGAGATCGGTGGCGCGTTCATCGATGCGGAGGGGACGATCGAGATCGGCTACGCGGTGGTCGAGTCGCAGTGGAACCGCGGTTACGCGACCGCGGCCGTCGAGGCACTCCTGACGAAGGCGCGCGAGGACTCCGGGGTGCGTCGCATCGTGGCCCACACGCCGCTCGAGCGCCCTGAGAGCGGCCGCGTGCTAGAGAAGGCGGGCTTCGCGATGCTGCGAGAGATCGACGATGCCGACGAGGACGGCCACGTCATGCGCGTCAAGGAATGGGAGCTGGTGGTCTAGCTGCGCGGCGCACGTCGAGCCGCTCTGCTATCGCGGCATCGCTGACGCTGATCGCCTCCGGGTGTCTTCGCGGCGCGGTTGAGCGACCGCGCAGCGATCGGCCACCAGGGTCTGTTCCGTCGGTTGTGCGTCCAGCGCACGTGAAGCGCCCGGTGATCGTTGCGTTCAGCGCGACCGGGTCGTGGAGCGTTCGCTACGAGCTGATCACGAGTCGCGCCGGCGGGCGGCGAGTTCGAGTGCTGCTCGCCGGCTCCGAGCATGACCCGCTGCGACCGGCACTGTTTCAGCGTGCAGCGTGGTCACCCGACGCCAGGCGACTCGCGTTCACGGTCGAGTCCGGCAAACTGGCGGGGTTCGCCCGCGACGTCTACGTGATCGGCGCCGGCGGGAAGGGGATGCGACGGCTGACTTCTGATCACCGCAGCTTTCATCCCGTGTGGTCGCCCGACGGGCGCCGGATCTTCTACGCCCGGCGCCCGCAGGGTCGGTCTGAAGCGGTCACCGAAGCTGATGCGCGGCGACTGTTGTCGGCGTCGATCTGGTCGATGCGCGCCGACGGCTCTGATCAGCGTCCGGTGACGCGACAGGTGATCGGCCGCCACGACCTGCCGGAGTCGTTTGCGCCCGACGGCGCCACGCTCGCCTTCACGCGCGAAAACCTCGTCGACGGCGGCGACGAGCAAGCCGAGCCGAGCTCGGCTGAGTCGTGGCTGATGCGACCCGACGGCAGCCGCGCCCGGCGCCTGGTCGAGCGCAGCACCGCTCCCAGCTTCTCCCCCGACGGGCGAACGATCGCCTTCGCGAGCGACCGCGACGAAAACGGCGATCTGTACTCGGGCGATCGCCGCTATTTCGCCAGCGAGCTCTACGTCATGGACGCCGACGGCACGAACCGCCGGCGACTCACGCGTACCCACGACCTGAATGAGCGAGCGCCCTCCTGGCTGCCCGCCGGCACCCGGATCGCCTACCAGCGCGGCGAAGCGCTCGGCAACGCCGAAGGCGCGGTCGTCATGCAAGCCAACGCCGACGGCAGCTGCGCCAGAGCGCTGCTCGCCGACCCTGAGCTCGACACCTGGTACGCGGCACCAGCCTGGCGACCCGCGCCCGCGCGCACCGGGAACGCTGCCCTACGCTGCTGACCGGATCAGGTTCTTCGCACGCTGCGGAGCTTCGCCCGGCTGTTCCCACGCCGAGCCTCACGCGTCATCGGCACAGGCGCCATGCGGCGAGCGCGAGCGCCTGGGCGCATGCGACGAGGTCGGCGACCGGGACCCACTCGCCGACCGTGTGTGCGCGATCGATGCTGCTCGGCCCGTACATCAGCGCGGGCGTGCCGGTCTCGAGCGCGAAGGTCGCGCCGTCGTACCACGAGCCGAGTCCGCCCAGCTTGGGCGCCAGTCCCAGCGCCTCGTTGGCCGCGAGCAGCGCGCGGACGCTCGCCGCGTCGGTCGGGGTCTCGGACGGGTTGACCGACGTGTGCCACGCGAAGCTCGGCGGGTTGGCCGCCAGCCACGGATCGGCGTCGCACCAGCCGCGCAGGTAGCGCTCGACCTCCTGCTGGACACCGCGGGTCCAGCCGTCGGGGTCGGCCTGCCCGGGCAGGATGAGCACGGCGAGCGTGATCTCTGCGCGGTCGGGGATCGTCACCGGCCAGCCCGAGTCGGCCACGAGCCGACTTGCGACGATGTCGGGCGGGTCGAGCAGCGGGTGGCGGGAGCTGCGCCGGCTGCGCCAGTCCGTGCGCAGCCGCTCGACACCGGCGAGCAGGTGACGGGCCTTGTCGATCGCGTTCACGGCGCCGCCCTCGCGCCAGCTCGGATGCTCCTGCTCGGTGTGGCCCGAGCGCCCGGCCAGCTCGACCGAGCAGTAGACCGATCCGCGACAGGCCGGCCACACCTCGAGGCTCGTCGGCTCGGGCACGATCGCGAAGTCCGCGCTCACGCCGTGGCGCGCGCAGGCGAGTCCGCCTACGCCGCTCGACTCCTCGTCGGTGTTCGTGCACACGATCACGTCGCCGGCGACGCCTCCGGCCGCCGCAACTGCCTCGGCGGCGACGACCATCGCGGCGATGCCGCCCTTCATGTCACAGGCGCCGCGGCCGCTGACGCGCCCTTCGCGCACCCGCGCCTCGAAGGGATCGTGCTCCCAGCCGTCCTCGCGCCGCGCCGGGACGACGTCGATGTGGCCGTCGAGCAGCAAGGAGCGCCCGCCACCCGGGCCGCGGAAGCGGGCGGCGAGCTGAGGCCGTCCCTCGAAGCCGATTCCGCCTGCGGGACACAGGGGATGGTCCGCGACGTCGGCAGGGGAGGGCTCCCAGACCTCGACCTCGGCGCCCGCGGACCGCAGCCGCGCGGCGAGGTGCTGCTGCAGCGCCGGCTCGTCCCGCGCCGGCGCGGCGGGATCGGACCGGCTCGTCGTGTCGAACCCGATCAGGTCGCACAGCAGCGCCACCAGCTCGTCCGAGCGGGCGGCGACGAGGTCGACGAGCCGCTGCTCGTCGGGCTCCAGCGCTGCGGTCATCGGGGGAGCTTGACAGCGCGACGCACTGCACCGATAGCTTTCCGGTCCGATGGCGACGGGGGACGACACGCCGGTGGTGCTCGGCGTCGACATCGGGACGACCTCCACCAAGGTCGTCGCCTTCGACGCCGCCGGCGCGCCACGCGCCCGTGCCGAACTGGGCTATCCACTGCTCGAGTCCGGGCAAGGTTGGGCGGAGCAGGACC
>DASQMT010000243.1:0-14824 GCA_035645355.1 Solirubrobacteraceae bacterium
CCGGCCGACGGATAACCTCCGGCCGTCATGGACGGCCAGGCACTCGATCCCAAACACCAGTCACGCGCGCTCACCGACGGGCCCGAGCGGGCCGCCGCGCGCTCCTACCTGCATGGCATCGGCTTCGACGCCGAGGCGCTCTCCAAGCCGATCATCGGCGTCGCCTCGACGTGGACGGAGACGATGCCGTGCAACTTCGGCCTGCGCGCGCTGGCGGCGAAGGTCAAGGACGGGATCCGCACTGCGGGCGGGACACCGATGGAGTTCAACACGATCGCGATCTCCGACGGCATCACGATGGGCACCTCGGGCATGAAGACGTCACTGGTGTCGCGCGAGGTCATCGCCGACTCGATCGAGCTCGTCGCGCGCGGGCACCTGTTCGACGGGATCGTCGCGCTCACCGCCTGCGACAAGACGATCCCCGGCGCCGCGATGGCGCTCGCGCGGCTGAACGTCCCGGGCGTGCTCCTGTACGGAGGCTCGATCCTGCCCGGTCGCTACAGAGGCCAGGACGTCACCATCCTCGAGGTCTTCGAGGCGGTGGGCGCGCACGCCGCGGGCAAGATCGACGACGAGGAGCTGCGGGCGCTCGAGCAGGCCGCGTCGCCGGGGGTCGGCGCCTGCGGGGGCCAGTTCACCGCCAACACGATGGCGATGGCGTTCGAGGTGCTGGGCCTCTCGCCGATGGGCTCCGCGATGGTCCCTGCGGCCTACGAGGACAAGAATCGCGTCGCCACCGAGGCTGGCGCCCTGATCATGGACGTGCTCGCACGCGGCCAGCTCCCGCGCGACATCATCACTCGCGAGGGGCTCGAGAACGCGATCGCCGCGATCGCGACCAGCGGCGGCTCGACGAACGGCGTCCTGCACCTGCTGGCGCTCGCCCGCGAGGCGGACGTCGAGCTCGATATCGACGACTTCGACCGGATCGCGGCCAAGACGCCCACGACCTGCGACCTCAAGCCCGGCGGCCGCTTCGTCGCCAAGGACCTCTACGAGGCGGGCGGCATCGCGGTGGTCGCCAAGCGGCTGCTCGACGCCGGCGTGCTGCACGAGCACGCGCAGACCGTGACCGGCAGGACGATCGGAGAACATGCCCGCGGGGCGGCCGAGACGCCGGGGCAGGAGGTGGTCCGCCCGCTCGACGACCCCGTCAAGAAGACCGGCGGCCTGGCGATCCTGCGCGGGAACCTGGCGCCCGAAGGCTGCGTCGTGAAGCTCTCAGGTCATGAGCGCGTCCACCACAGCGGTCCGGCCCGCGTGTTCGAGTGCGAGGAGGACGCGATGGCCGCCGTGACCGCCGGCTCGATCGTCGCCGGCGACGTCGTGGTGATCCGCAACGAGGGACCGGCCGGCGGCCCCGGCATGCGCGAGATGCTCGCGGTCACCGCCGCGCTCGTGGGGGAGGGGCTCGGCGGGGAAGTCGCGCTGCTCACCGACGGCCGCTTCTCCGGCGCCACGCGCGGGTTCATGGCCGGCCACGTCGCGCCCGAGGCGTTGCACGGTGGCCCGATCGCGGCCGTCCGCGACGGCGACACGATCACGATCGACGTCGCGAGTCGCCGCATCGACGTGGAGCTGAGCGCCGCGGAGATCGAGGAACGCGTTGCCGCCTACGAGTCTCCGCCACCTGCGTACGCCGACGGGGTGCTCGCGAAGTACGCGCGGCTCGTGTCCAGCGCGTCGGAGGGAGCGGTGACGCGGGCCTGAGCGCGCCCCTACGAGCCCCCGGTGACCCCGACGATCCCCGCCTCCGGCCGCTCGGCGCCGGCGAGGAAGCCACGCAGCAGATCGTTGAACCGCGACGGGCGCTCGAGCATCGGGGCGTGACCCGTGTCCTCGAACACCTCCACGCGCGCGTTGTGTCCGATCAGGCGCTGGTAGTGGTACGCGTCGCTGACCGGGACGAGCAGGTCGTTGCGCCCCCACACGATCAGCACCGGGATCTCGATCGCCGCGAGGCGCTCTCGGTAGGAGTACTCGAGCAGTGCCTTCAGCGCTGGCACGAAGCCGGGCTTGCCGGAGCTCAGCAGAAGCTCCTCGGCGAGCGGGACGGAGAGCCTCTCGGGATAGCGGATCATGAGCTGCATCGCCGCTCGCCGCAGCCGCGGCCGGCGCACGACCAGCCCCTCGAACCTGAACGCGTGCGGGAACGCCGCCGACATCACGCGGGCGAGGGCCAGCGACGGCGTGCGCGCCACGTGCTCCGTCGACAGCCCCGCCGCCGACACCAGCACGAGCCGCTCCACCCGGGTGTCGCACGACAGCGCGAGGTCGCCGCCGACAAAGCCGCCCATGGAGCTGCCGATCACCGCTACGGACTCGACGCCGAGCGCGTCGCACATCGCGTCGACGGTCCTGGCGTAGCTCCTGATCGAGATCGGCTCGGCCGGCATCTCCGACGCGCCGAAGCCCGGCAGGTCGATCGCCAGGCAGCGGTGCGTGTCCATGAACGCCGCGATGTTGAGCAGGAAGGTCTGCCAGTTCGAGCTCCAGCCGTGCAGGAACAGCAGCGGCGGCCCGTCGCCCGCGCCGGCGGGTGGTGCGCCGGTGTCGAGCACGTTCACGCGCCGGCCATGCAGCTCCAGCGGGTGCTGCAGCGACGGCCAGTCGACGTCGAGCCAGGCTGCGTCGTCGCCGTCGGCGTAGGTTTCGTCAGGCCCCGGCCGCAGGACGCCGTTGCGGACTACAGCGGCGATCTGTGCGCGTGCCGAAGCCACGTCGCGGCTACGGTATCAACGGGTTTTCGTTGAACATCGCGATCGACATCGACTCGACTCTGCACCAGTACTGGGACCAGCTCTCGGCGGCTGCGCGGCGCCGCTTCGGCATCGCCCTGCCCTACGAGGAGCAGCTCACGTGGGGCATCGCGCTGCTGCGGCCCGAGCAGGTCCGAGCCTGCGTCGAGGAGACTCACTCCGAAGCTTCGGTGCTCGCTGCCGAGCCCTATCCGGGCGCCGTCGAGGCGGTCGCGGCATGGCATCGCGAGGGCCACTTCATCCACATCACCTCGCACCGCGCCGTCACCAGCCACGCGGCGACGGAGCGCTGGCTGCGGCGGATCGAGCTGCCCTACGACGAGCTCTACTGCTCCTACGACAAGATCGCGCGCTGCAAGGAGATCGGGATCGACGTCCTGATCGACGACTCGCCGGTGAACCTCGAGCGCGCGCTGGACGCCGGCATCATGGCCGCGACCTTGCTGCATCCATGGAATCGCGACCTGTGCCAGACCGAGGACGTGATCAGCGCGCCGGACTGGCCCACGCTCGCGCAACGGCTGGCCCCCGTGCTCGCATGAAGCGGGCGGCCCGGCCGTGCGCACTGACGACCACCTCGGGCTCGGTCGGCTGACCAGCGCTCAGCCGGCAGAGCTGGCGCGGGCGCTCGATTCGCTGCCCACCGCGCGCCCTGCGCGCAGCGCGCCGCGCGGGACGACGACGGGCGCGGGTGCGGCGACGTTGCGCACCGGCTCGCCCTCCTCCTCGGGCGGCAGGGCCGATCCCGAGCCGGCGGCCGAGCCGTAATGGGTGACGTCGGGCGCGCCGATCTCGCCGAGCGGGATCGCGCCTGCGTGGATAAGGTCGACCATCCGCTCGACGACGTTCGGGTCGAACTGCCGGCCGGCTGAGCTCTCGAGCTCGGCGAGCGCCTTCTCGACGGACATGCCGCGGCGATAGAGGCGTGACGAGGTCATCGCCTCGAACGCATCGGCGACCCCGAGCACGCGGCTCGCGAGCGGGATCTCGTCGCCCTTCAGCCCCTGCGGGTAGCCGCTCCCGTCCCAGTTCTCGTGCAGATGCAGCACCCACTCGGCGATCTCGGGCATGCCCGCGCCCTGCACGATGTCGCTGCCGAGGCCGGAGTGCCGCTGCATCTCGAGGAACTCGCCCTCGGTCAGCCTGGCGGGCTTGAGCAGCACCGCGTCGGCCACGCCGACCTTGCCGACGTCGTGCAGGATGCCGGCGGTCCGGATCTGCTCGATCTCCGCCTCCGGCATGCCGAGCTCACGCGCGAGCACCGCCGCGTACTGCGCGACGCGGGCGGAGTGCTGGTGCGTGTAGCCGTCCTTGAGGTCGACCGCGAGCGCCAGCGCGTAGATCGTGTTCGCGAGCCCCGCGCTGCGGGCCCGCTCGGCCTCGTCCGCCAGCGACAGCGGCGCATCGACGAACGCCGAGTACACCACGCAGCGATTGCGGCCGGAGCGCTTGGCCCGGAAGAGCGCGCCGTCGGCCAGCCGCATCAGCCCCTGCTGGTCGCGCGCGTCGCGCGGGTATTCGGCGATGCCCGCGCTGAACGCGAGTCCCGAGCGACCTTCGCGTACAGGAATCGCCGCAATGGCGCCGCGCAGCCGGTCGACGAGCCGCTCCGCTCCCCAGGCGTCCGAGTCCGGCAGGGCGAGCAGGAACTCGTCGCCGCCGATCCGCCCGCAGACGTCGCCCGGGCGCAGCTCGCCGAGCGTGACGCGGGCGGCCATCCGCAGCAGCTCGTCGCCCGCGGCGTGGCCGCCGGCGTCGTTGAGCTGCTCGAAGTCGTCGATGTCGAGCGCGATCACCGCGACCTTCTCGCCCCGGTCGCGCGCGCGGTCCAACAGCTCGCGCAGCGCGTCGTGCAGCCCGCGGTGGTTGAGCGCGCCCGTGAGTGAGTCCGTCAGCGCGAGCCCGTCGACGCGTCCTCGCAGCGCACGGACGGTCGGGCCGAGCGCATCGAGCGTGCGGGCGAGCTCACCGATCGCGTCGCGGCGGCGCCAGCCGAGCGCGACGGCGGGAGTGCCGGCGGCGGCGAGCGCGGCATGGGCGGCGAGCCGCTCGACTGGGCGCGTCACGAGCCGCCCGAGCGCGCCGAAGCCGATCACGAGCAGCAGTCCCGCGCCCAGGGCCGAGAGCAGCACCTCCCTGCGCCCCGCATCCATGGCCTCGGCGCGCTCGCGGGCCGTCGCGAAGCGCAGGCGCAGAAGCGCGACGGCTTCGCCGCCGGCGTCGCGGAGCGGGAACCTCAGCTCGGCCCGGTCCCCATCGCGCAGGTAGCGGACCCGTTGCGCCGCGGCGGCAGCGGGCAGGACGGCGGTGGAGACCAGGTCGGGGTGCGCCTCGACGAGGCTAGCGCTGCGGCTCCGGATGCGCTCGACGTCGCCGAGGTCGCGCGGGGAGAGCGCGCCCGCGAAGCCACGGGCGACCGCGGTGGCCTCGGCCTCAGCGGACCAGCGCTGCGCATCGCTGACCGCCGCGACCGCGCGATAGGCGAGAAAGCCCCCGCAGGCGAGCACCAGCATGGCGGCGGCCGCCACGAGACGTGCCTGGAGACCGACGCCGGCGAGCCGGTCGTGCAGGTTCGGACGTTCGGCCGCGATCATCCTCTCGTACATCGGCGCCGGCTGGGCAGTCCTGAACCCGCCCGAGGGCACGCGCGACAGCCTGATTGCAGGGGTTCTCCCCGGCAGGGGAGCCTCTAACATGAGCCACCCCCCGATGCGTACCCGTGCTGTTGCCATCGCCGCCGTCGTCGGCCTGCTGCTCCTCGTCGGCGCGGGCGCCGTGTATGCCTACGATCGCGCGAACAGCGCCAAGCTCGGCGAGGGCATCCGGGTCGGCGGGGTCGACGTCTCGGGGCTGGAGCCCGAGCAGGCGCGCGCGATGCTGCGCAGCGCGGTGCTCGAGCCGCTGAGCCGGCCGGTCGTCGTGCGCGCGCGCGGCAAGCGCTACAGGCTGTCGCCAGAGCGCGCCGGGGTGAGGGTCGACATTGACGGTTCCGTGGAGACGGCGCTGCAGCGCACGCGCGGCGGCAACATGCTGACCCGGACCTGGCGCGGGCTGAGCGGCGCCTCGCTCGACGCCGACGTGCCGCTCGACATCACGTACTCCAAGCGGTCGGTCAAGCGGCTCGTGAAGCGGATCAGCGAGGACCTCGACGAGCCGGCCGTCGATGCATCCGTCGACCTCGAGCAGGGCGACGTCACGCCGCGGGCCGCGAAGGACGGCCGCCGGGTGCTGGCGCGCAAGCTGAGGCGTCAGGTGCGCAAGCGGCTGCTCGACGTCGGCGACGTCAAGACGGTGCGGGCCGAGTTCAAGGTCATCAAGCCGGAAGTGACGACCGAGGAGCTGGCCGAGCGCTATCCCGCGGTCCTGATAGTCGACCGCGCGAACTTCAAGCTGACGCTCTACAAGAAGCTCAAGCCCGTCAAGACGTACGGGATCGCCGTCGGCCAGGTCGGCCTGGAGACGCCCGCGGGGCTCTACCACATCCAGAACAAGGCGGTCGACCCCGCCTGGAGCGTCCCCGACTCCGACTGGGCCGGAGACCTGGCCGGCACGGTCGTCCCCGGCGGCGTGCCCGAGAACCCGCTCAAGGCTCGCTGGATGGGGATCTACGACGGCGCGGGGATCCACGGGACCGATGCCGAGTCGTCGATCGGCACCGCGGCGTCGCACGGCTGCATCCGGATGCGGATCCCCGAGGTGATCGAGCTCTACGAGCAGGTGCCGGTCAAGGCGCCCGTGTACATCAGCTAGCCACCCGGATCTCGGGCACCGGGACTTCCTGCCACCCCGCTTGCAGCAGGGAGGCATGGTGGCCGGAATGGCGAAGCACGAGCGTGCCGATGTACACGCCCCGCTCCCGCTTGCGCATCACCGCGTACCACATCGTCGACGCGTCGCGCGTGCCCTGGATCGGGTGCCACGGCCGCGGCGGCGGCGCGGCCGCATCGGCGACGCCCGCCTCGACGAGCTGGCGCAGGGTGGCGACCTGACCCGTGGCGGTGTCGATGAAGAACGAGGCCATCGCGCCGAACGGTAGCGGCGAGCTGCCGACCGCCTGGTGCAGCGCGCTGGAGCTGCTCGAGCAGGACCTGCGCCGCCGCGGCGCCGCTTCCGGGACACGCGCGCTCTACGGCACCGACGTCGAGGAGCTGGGGCTCTGGGCGGCTCGGTACGACCTCGCGCCCGAGGAGGTCGACTACCCATGGCTGCGCCGCTACGCCGCCCAGATGTCCGAGCGCGGCCTCGCGCCGCGAACCGTCGCGCGCAAGCTCGCCGGTCTGCGCGCCTGTTTCCGCGTGCTCGTCGAGCATGGCCTGATGGAGGCCAACCCGGCCGAGCTGCTCGCCTCGCCGAAGCTCCCGCAGCGCCTGCCGCGGGCGCTCAAGCCGGCTGACGTCTCCGCGCTGCTCGACCGCATCCCGGCCGCGACGCCGCTCGAGCAGCGCGACCGCGCGCTGTTCGAGCTGGCGTACGCCTGCGGCCTGCGCGCAGAGGAGATCGTCGACCTCGACGTCGGCTCGATCGACTTCGACGCCGAGCAGCTGCGCGTCGAGGGCAAGGGCGGCAAGACCCGCTTCGTGCCGGTCGGAGAGCACGCGCTGCGCGCCGTGACGAGCTACCTCGAGCGCGCCCGCGCGACGCTCGACGCCGGCGCGGGGGAGCCCGCGCTCTTTCTCTCCAAGACCGGGCGCCGGCTGTCGACGTCGGACGTGCGCCGCCGGCTGCGCACCTGGGCCCGGCACGCGGCCGCGCAGGGAGCCGTCCACCCGCACGCGCTGCGCCACTCCTTCGCCACCCATCTACTAGAAGGCGGTGCGGACCTGCGCGCTATCCAGGCATTGCTCGGGCACGCCTCGATCTCGACGACCCAGGTCTACACTCGGGTGGAGACCGCGCGCCTGCGGACCGCGTATCAACGCAGCCATCCGCGCGCCTGACCCCCCAAGGAGTCCTCGCTGGAAACCAACGTCAAAGCGATCGAGCTCAAGGACCTGTGGAAGAAGTACAAGTCGACGGACTCCGCCCGCGCACGAGAGCAGCTCGTGGTCGCCTACTCCCCGCTCGTCAAGTACGTGGCGGGCCGGATGTCCTCGGGGCTGCCCGCGCACGTCGAGGAGGCGGACCTCATCTCCTACGGCCTGCTGGGCCTGATCAACGCGATCGAGCGTTTCGACATCTATCGCGAGATCAAGTTCGAGACGTACGCGATCACGCGCATCAAGGGCGCGATCATCGACGAGCTGCGCGCACTCGACTGGGTGCCGCGCTCCGTGCGCGCCCGCGCGCGTGAGATCGAGCGCGCGCACGGCAAGCTCGAGCACCGCCTGCACCGCACGCCCAGCGACGAGGAGATGGCGCACGAGCTGAGCCTCAGCATCGAGGACTTCCAGGAGTCGCTGATGAAGATCTCCAACTCGACGGTCGTCGCGCTCGACGAGCTCTGGGCGGTGTCGGACTCCTCGGGCGACCAGGTCTCGCTGCTCGACACGCTGCACGATCCCGAGGCGCCGGACCCGCAGCTGCTGCTGGACGCCTCAGAGCTCAAGGACCGGCTTGCCGACGCGATCTCCGCGCTGCCGGAGCGCGAGAAGCTGGTGATCGCGCTGTACTACTACGAGAACCTGACCTTGCGCGAGATCGGCGAGGTGCTCGGGGTCACCGAGTCGCGCATCTCGCAGCTGCACACGAAGGCCGTCCTGCGGCTCAAGAGCCGCCTCCAGGGCGACAACCTGCGCGACTAGCGACCCCGGCGCCGCGCCCGGTAGTGTCCGCGGCACAGCCACGCCGCGAGGGAGGCGGGCACGAAGAAGGAGGCCGATGGCATGCCCCATGCCGCCAGCAGGATTCGCAACGTGGCACTGGTCGGCCACCGTGGCAGCGGCAAGACGTCGCTGCACGAGGCGCTCCTGTTCGAGGCCGGGGCGCTCACCCGTCTCGGCAACGTCACCGACGGGACGACGATCTCGGACGCCGACGACGACGAGAAGTCGCGCGGGATGTCGATCTCGGCGTCGCTGGCCTCCTTCCGCTGGCGCGACGTCAAGGTCAACCTGATCGACACGCCCGGAGAGCCGTCGTTCGTCGCCGACGCGCTCGGCGCCCTGCGTGTGTGCGAATCGGCCGTGTTCGTCGTCAACGCCGTGATGGGTGTCGAGGTCTCCACCCAGCGCCTCTGGCAGCGCGCCTCCGAGCTGGGCGTAGCGCGGCTGCTGTTCGTCAACATGCTCGACCGCGAGCGCGCCGACTTCTTCCGTGCGCTCGAGTCGCTGAAGGCCGCATTCGGCCCGCACGTGGTCGCCACCGAGATCCCGATCGGCTCCGAGCACGAGCTTCGCGGCCTGGTCGACCTGGTCGACATGAAGGCTTTCGAGTACGACGGCTCCAGCCAGCACGGCAAGGAGATCCCGATCCCGGACGAGCTGTCCGAGCAGGCGCAGGAGTACCGCGAGAAGCTGATGGACGAGGTGGCCGAGAACTCCGAGGCGCTGATGGAGCGCTACCTCGAGGGCGAGGAGATCTCGCACGACGAGATCGTCACGGCGCTCGAGGAGGGCACCGACCAGGGACACATCTTCCCCGTCACCTGCGGTGTCGCGACCACCCGGCTCGGCGCGGACCGGCTCCTGGACGCGATCGTCGACGACCTGCCCTCGCCCGTGCAGCACGGGGGGCTGGAGACCGACGAGCTGACGCTCGAGCCGGTCGAGGACGGCGAGATGTTCGCCTACGTCTTCAAGACCCGCGCCGACCCCTTCGCCGGCAGGATCAACCTCTTCCGCGTCTACCAGGGCGTGATGACGCACGACACGCAGGTGCTCAACACGCGCACCCACAACAAGGAGCGCATCGGGCAGCTGCTCGAGCCGCGCGGCAAGGACGTCAGCCACGCCGACGCGTTCGGTCCCGGCGACATCGGCGCGGTCGCGAAGCTCAAGGAGACGCGCGCGGGCGACTGGCTGGCCGCGCGCGACCAGCCGATCCACATGCCGACGATCAGGCTGCCCGCCCCGGTGATGGCGTTCCACATCGAGCCGAAGGCCAAGGGCGACGAGGACAAGGTGTTCACGGCGCTGCGGCGGCTGCAGGAGGAGGACCCGACGATCGACCTGCATCGCGACGAGCAGACGGGCGAGCAGATCGTCGCCGGCCTGTCGCAGATCCACGTCGAGGTGATCGTCGACCGGCTGCGCTCGCGCTTCGGCGCCGAGGTCGAGCTGATGCCGCCGCGGGTGCCCTACCAGGAGACGATCCGCGGCTCGGCCAAGGCCCACGGCCGCCACAAGAAGCAGTCGGGTGGGCGCGGCCAGTTCGGCGACTGCCACATCGAGATCGAGCCACTCGACGAGGGCGAGTTCGAGTTCGTCAACGCGATCAAGGGCGGTGTGATCCCGGGCGGCTTCATCCCCGCGGTGGAGAAGGGCGTGCGCGAGGCGATGGCCCAGGGCGTCGTCGCGGGATACCCGGTCAAGGGCGTGCGCGTGAGGTTGTTCGACGGCTCCTACCACTCCGTGGACTCCTCCGAGATGGCGTTCAAGACGGCCGGCTCGATCGCGATGAAGCAGGCGCTCGAGCAGGCCGGTCCGGTGCTGTTGGAGCCGATCATGCTGGTGACGGCGAGCGTGCCCGACGAGAACGTCGGCGACGTGATGGGCGACCTCTCCTCGCGTCGCGGGCGGCCGCTCGGCACCGAGGCGGTGGCCGGCATGACGGAGGTCCGCGCCGAGGTGCCGATGTCCGAGATGCTCGCCTACGCCCCCGACCTGCGCTCGATCACCGGCGGTCAGGGCGACTTCACGATGGAGTTCCAGCGCTACGAGGAGATCCCGGCGCACCTGGCGCAGAAGGTCGCCGAGAAGGCGTCCGGCCAGGAGGTGCACGCGTAGGGACCGGTTGTACCCTCCCGGCCACGCATGGTCGGGACGCGCGACATCCGCACGAATCAGCAGGACGTCTCCTGCGACGTCTGCGGCCGCACACTGCTCCGCGGCGAGCGGGCGGAGCCCTTCCTGGCGGGCGGCTCCCGCCGGCAGGTCTGCGAGCTGTGCACGGGGCGGGCGGCGCAGGAGGGCTGGATCCGCGAGTCCGGCGCCGACGAGCTG
Organism: Solirubrobacteraceae bacterium; assembly: GCA_035645355.1. Taxonomy (GTDB): domain Bacteria; phylum Actinomycetota; class Thermoleophilia; order Solirubrobacterales; family Solirubrobacteraceae; genus DASQMT01. The sequence goes on from DASQMT010000243.1 coordinate 10,862, forward strand.
ACGCTGCGCGGCGCGCGCAACGACGGCCGCGGCCGCTTCGTCGACCGCCTGCGCGCGCGCCGCGAGCGTGCGCGCGACGTCGCTGACGCTCAGGCCGCCCAGGAGCTCGCCGAGGCCGGCGTGCACTTCGACTCCCCGCCGGCGCGGACTCCCGAGCCGGGACCGCCAGAGGCGTCGCGCAGCCCGCGCCACGTGCGCGCCGTGCCCACCAACGCCGAGCTCAAGATGGAGCGGGCGCTGGAGGTCTTCAACGCGTCCGATCACGTGCGGACCGTAGGCGGGGTCGCGCGCTCGCTGGGGGCGCCCGCGGTGTCGGTGCGGCCGCTCGCCGACCGGCCGAGCGTGGTCGCGATCACCGTGATGTGGGAGCTGAGCTGGTACCGGTTCGAGGTCGACCTGTCCGACGAGGGCAGCGGCGTGCGTCGCGAGGCGCAGGGCGCCGAGCTCGGCGAGCTGTCAGAAGCGGAACATGTCGTGAACGCGGCCGCCGACGAGCGCGGCGGCCTGCATCTGGCCACGGCCGCCACCTGAGGCGAGTCGCTCGAGCAACGCAGGCTCGACCGGACAGATGATCGACCGTGCCCCGGGCGGCACCTGGGGTAGCATCGACACCGTGATCTACTGCGTCGTTCCCGAGCCCCTAGCCGACGAGCTGTTCGTGCGCCTCGCCGGCTACTACGAGGGCGACCCGAACGTCAGGGTGATCGTCGAGCGCCGCAGCTCGGAGCGTCGCGAGCCCGGCTCGACCGCCGGTGGCAAGCGCGAGGTGCGCGACCGCCGGCGCCCGCGCGTGGCGGGCGACTTCCCGCCGATCACCGCCCCCTAGCGCGATGCAGGTCGTCGTCCACGTGGACGGCGGCGCGCGCGGCAATCCCGGGCCCGCCGCAGCCGCCGCGGTGGTGTCGACGCGCGACGGGCGCGTGCTCGACGAGACCGCCGTGACGCTGGGGCACGCGACCAACAACGTCGCGGAGTACCGTGCACTGCTGCTCGGGCTCGAGCGCGCCGCCGCCCTGGGCGCCTCCGAGGTCGAGCTGGTCAACGACTCCGAGCTCGTCGCGAAGCAGGTCGACGGCTCCTACAAGGTCCGCAACGCCGACCTGCGACCGCTGCACGAACAGGCGAAGGAGGCGCTGGCGCGCTTCGCGCAGTGGTCGATCCGCTCCGTGCCACGGGCCGACAACGCCGCCGCGGACGCGCTCGTCAACCGCGCGCTCGACGGCGAGGAGCTGGCACCTCAGGGCCACTCGCCCGAGGCGATGACCGCCGGGGGGACCGACTACGCGTCCTACCTCCTGATCGACGACCTGCTGCGCCTGCAGCGGCCGCTGACGCCCGGGGCGCACGACGAGCTGCTGTTCATCGTCGTGCACCAGGCCTACGAGCTCTGGTTCAAGCTGCTGCTGCACGAGCTCGTCGCAGGGCGCGACGACCTTGCCTCCGGCCGCCCGCACGTGGCCGCGCCGCGGCTGCGCCGCGTGGTGGCCGTCGAGCGGCTGCTGCTGGAGCAGCTCTCCGTGCTCGAGACGATGGGCCCCGAGGGCTTCCTCGAGTTCCGCGACCCGCTCGCGCCGGCATCCGGCTTCCAGTCGCGCCAGTTCCGGGCGATCGAGTGGCTCTCGGGCGAGCGCGAGACGTGGCCGGGCGGTGGCGACCCGCCGGCCGGCCCGTCGCTTTACGAGGCGTTCTGCGCCGGGTTCGGGCTGCCGGGCGATCGCGACGAGCGCCTGGCAGCGCTGGCCGAGCTCTACCGCGACCATGCCGGCGATCCGCTGCGGGCGGCCTGGCACGACGTCGCCGAGCTGCTGCTCGAGCACGACGAGAGCACCGCGCGCTGGCGCCATCACCACGCCCTGATGGCGGCCCGCGAGATCGGGACTCGGCCGGGCACCGGCGGCTCGCCCGGCGTCGAGTATCTCAGGAGCAGGGTCGACCGGCGCTTTTTTCCGGACCTCTGGGACGTGCGCCTGGCGATCTGACTCATCACTTGCGCATGCGCGGCCGATGACACAGCGTGGTGTCCATCTCCGCTGATCGCACCGGTCAGGTAGCGCTGCAGGCGCTGCTCGGTGTCGGACGCGCCCTGCGCGCCGGAGACCTGCAGCTGGTGCTCGCGGCGGTCGCCTCGGCGGTGCGCCGCACGAGCGGGTTCGAGACGGTGGTGATCAACCTTCACCGCCCCGCGTGGGACGACTTCGAGGTGGCAGTTGTCGAAGGCAGCGCGGAGGCCCGCGCCGCCCTGTCGGGGACGACGTCAGGCTGGCGGGAATGGGGTCCGCTGCTGCACGAGCGCTTCGAGCATGGCGGCGCCTACTTCATCCCCGCAGGGAGCATCGATTGGGAGGTCGACGGCCTGATCAGCTTCGTGCCGGACATCGCGCCCTCCCAGGATCCGGATGCGTGGGACGCCGAGGACGCGTTGATGGTGCCGCTGCGCACGTCGGGCGGTGACCTGCTCGGCATCGTCTCGATCGACGAGCCGGTCGACGGGCGCCGTCCGGACGGGCCCGCGGTCGAGCTGATCGCGATGATCTGCGACCATGCCGCCGCCGCGATCGAGCATGCTCAAACCACCGCTGCCGCGCGGCGCGATACGACCGCCGTCGGGCACCTCTTGCGCGTCTCGGCCCAGGTCGGCGCGGGCCAGTCGGCGCGCGAGGTGCTCACCGCCGTTTGCGGCGGCATCAGCGAGGCGTTGGGTTTTGGCAAGGTCGTGGTGTTGCAGCCTGAGGGCGAGGACGGGGTGGTCACGCCTCAGGCGTCCGTCGGCTGGGACGCGGCCGCATTGGCGGCCTTGCCACCTTCGCGGCTCGACACCGTTGCCGGATTGTTCGAGCCCGAGCTCATGCAGGAGGGCTGTGCGTTGCTGGAGCTGAACGAGGCGCTTGCGCGGCTGCCTGAGTTCCTGCACGAGATCTATCCGAGCACGAACAACGGTCGCGGTCCTCTTGCGTGGGAGCGCCACTGGCTGCTCGTGCCGCTCCATGACCGCGCCGGGCTCCTGCAGGGTTTCATCTGGGCCGACGAGCCGGCGGATCTGCTCATCCCGACAGCCGCGCGCCTGCAGGCGCTGAGGGCGTTCGCCAACCAGGCGGCGACGGCGATCGAGTCGGCGCAGCAGCTCGTCGAGATGCGCCACCTCGCGGAGCACGACCCGCTGACCGGGCTGCGCAACAGACGCGGTTTCAGGGCCGGTGTGGACGCCGGTGTCGCCGCCAGCGCCACCCTCTCGCTGCTGGTCTGCGACCTGGACAAGTTCAAGCGTGTCAACGATTCGCTCGGGCACGACGCGGGCGACCGCGTGCTCGAGCGCTTCGCAGCGTTGCTGCGGGAGTGCACCCGCAACTCGGACGTGCCGACGCGGCTCGGCGGCGAGGAGTTCGCGGTCGTGCTCCCGGATGCGGGCGGGGACGAGGCGATGGTCGTCGCCGAGCGGCTGCGGCGCTCGGTGCAGGACTGCTTCGCCGGCCATCCCGTCCCGGTGTCGGTCTCCGTAGGGATCGCGACCACGGGCGTCGCGCCCAGGAGCTCTACCGGTCTGATACGCGCTGCCAACAGGGCCCTCAATGCCGCCAAATACCTCGGTCGTGACCGCTGCATCGCTTACGATTCTCAGGCCCTGGAATTACTCGATGCAGTCCGCTACAACGACGACGAGCGTGACCAGTCGGGTGGCCAGGTCCAAGCCGAGACGCAGATCCTTGCCGGTCCCTTGAGCGCCCGCGACCTCTGACCCTTCAGCCCCGCGGCAGTGCACGTGCCGAGGCGCCGATCCGCGCCCACGGATCGCCGCGCTCGGCAACCCGCGCGGGCACGCTCGCGAGCGTCCAGCGGCGCGGATGCAGGTCGGGATCGTCGAGCTCATCCCAGGCCAGTGGCGTCGCCACCGGCGCGCCCGGCAGCGCCCGCACCGCGTACGGCGCGACCGTCGTCTGGGCGTAGGTGTTCCGGGCGACGTCGACG
>DASQMT010000244.1:0-4540 GCA_035645355.1 Solirubrobacteraceae bacterium
CCATGAGGCTGCAGTTTGGGAGCGCGTATGCTCTGGCTCTGACCAGCCGGTATCTCATGCGAGAACTGGACCGGATCCCCACCTCCTCTCTCCCGCTCAGCGGCCCCGCGCCCGTGCTGGTCGCGCGCTGCGCGATCGTCGGCGCCGGCCGCCTCGGAACGGCGCTCGCCGCGGCGCTGCGTGCGGCCGGGCTCGCGGTCGACGGGCCGCTGGGGCGGGGCGCCGACCCGTCAGGGTGCGACGCGGTGCTGCTGTGCGTGCCCGACGCCGAGATCGCCGCCGCGGCGGCGGCCGTGACGCGAGGTGTGCCCGTGGGCCACTGCTCGGGGGCGACGCCGCTCGGGGCGCTCGCCGGCCACGAGCGTTTCGGGCTGCACCCGCTGATGACGGTGCCCGCGGCCGGCGAGGCGCTGTTCGCGGGCGCCGGGGCGGCCGTCGCCGGCTCGTCGCCGCGCGCGCTCGCGATCGCCCGCGAGCTGGCCGCGCGGCTCGGGATGCGCGCCGTGACCATCGCCGACGAGGACCGCGCCGCCTATCACGCCGCGGCGTCGATGGCATCGAACTTCCTGACCACGCTCGAGGGGGCGGCCGAGCGGCTGGCGGTGACCGCGGGCGTCGACCGAGAGCTGCTTGCGCCGCTCGTGCGCGCCTCGGTCGAGGCCTGGGTGCGGCTGGGCGCCGAGGCGGCGCTGACCGGGCCGGTCGCGCGCGGGGACGAGGCAACGATCGCGCGCCAGCGCGCAGCGGTGCGGGAGCGCACGCCCGAGGCACTCGCGCTGTTCGACGCGCTGCTGGACGCGACGCGCGCGCTGGCGGGGCACGCGCGATGAAGACGCTGCGCACGATCGCCGAGGTCCGCGCGCACGTCGCCGCCGCCCGCAGGGCGGGCCGCCGCATCGGGCTGGTGCCGACCATGGGAGCGTTCCACGCCGGCCACGAGGCGCTCATGCGGGCGGCGCGCGAGCGCTGCGACGTGGTGATCGTCTCGCTGTTCGTCAACCCGGCGCAGTTCGAGGAGCCGGCCGACCTCGCCGGCTACCCGCGCAGCGAGGCCCGCGACGCCGCGATCGCCGCCGGCCTCGGCGTCGACGCGCTGTTCGCGCCGGCCGTCGAGGAAATCTACCCGCCGGGCTTCGCGACGACGGTCCGCGTCGGCGGGCTGGCCGACGTGCTCGAGGGCGCGGAGCGCGGCGCGCGCCACTTCGACGGCGTCTGCACGGTCGTCTGCAAGCTGTTCGGGATCGTGACGCCTGATGTCGCCTTCTTCGGGCAGAAGGACGCGCAGCAGGTCGTGGTCATCCGACACATGGTGCGCGACCTCGCGATCCCGGTCGGGCTGCACGTCGTCCCGACCGTGCGCGACCCCGACGGGCTGGCGCTCTCGTCCCGCAATGCGCGCCTGAGCGCCGCCGACCGCGAGCGTGCCGTCGCGCTCGCCCGCGGGTTGCAGGCGGTGCGCGAGGCGATCGAGGCGGGCGAGCGCGACGCGTCCGCAGCGGTGGCGGCGGGCCGCGCCGCGATGGCCGCCGAGGACGTCGAGCCCGAGTACCTCGCCGTCGTCGACCCCGACACGCTGGAGGACGCGGCGACCGTCGGCGGGCGCATGCTGGTGGTCGTCGCGGCCCGCGTCGGGCCGGCCCGGCTGATCGACAACATCCTGATCGACACACAACAGGTGGCGACCCCCGTCTAGGGGGCGCCAACCACGCAAAGGAGCGACGCGATGTCCACCCCACCCCGACCCGACCAGCCCGACCAGGCGCAGCGCCGCCCGATCACGCTGACCAAGCTGGGCGAGATGCGCGCGCTCGGTGAGCCGATCGTGATGGTGACCGCCTACGACCATCCGAGCGCGCAGGTCGCCGAGGCGGCCGGCGTGGACATAGTGCTCGTGGGCGACAGCGCGGCCAACAACGTGCTGGGCTACGCGGACACCGTGCCGGTGACGGTCGAGGAGCTGCTGATGCTCGCCGCGGCCGTGCGCCGCGGCCTGCGCGCGCCGCTGCTGGTCGGCGACCTGCCGTTCGGCTCCTACGAGGCGTCCGACGAGCAGGCGATCGCGACCGCGCACCGCTTCGTCAAGGAGGCCGGCTGCGACGCCGTCAAGGTCGAGGGCTCGGCCGAGCGGGCGCACGCGATCGTGCGCGCCGGCGTGCCCGTGATGGGCCACGTCGGGCTGACGCCGCAGACCGCGACCGCGCTCGGCGGCTACCGCGCCCAGGGACGCACGGCGGAACGCGCCAGGGCCGTGCTCGACGAGGCGCTGGCGCTGCAGGCGGCCGGCTGCTTCGCAATCGTCTTCGAGGCGATCCCGGCCGCCGTCTGCGACGTGATCATGGGCCAGATGGAGGTTCCGGTGATCGGCATCGGAGCGGGCCCGAGCACGGACGGCCAGGTGCTGGTCCTGCACGACCTGCTGGGCATCAACGGCGGCTTCCAGCCCAAGTTCGTCAAGCGCTACGCGGACGTGCGCGGCGAGATGCTGCGCGGGCTGCGGGCCTACACGGAGGAGGTACGCATGCGCGGCTTCCCCGGCGACGAGCACAGCTACGGCATCGCACCGGAGGAGCTGTCGCGGCTCAAGCAGCGGCTGGGAGAGCGCCAGCGCGCGTGAACATCGCTTTCACAACTACACTCGCGCGCCATGGTGCAGCTCTCCCGGCTGTTCGCTCCACGCGAGCGTGAGTTCTTCGATCTGTTCGAGGAGGCCGGCGCGAACATCGTGCGGGCCGCCGGAATGCTCGAGACGCTGGTGCAGGAGTGGCCCGACCACGGTGAGCTGGCGCACGATCTCGTGGTCTGCGAGCAGGAGGGCGACCGCCTGACGCACGCGATCGTGCAGCGCCTGAACCAGACGTTCGTGACGCCGATCGACCGCGAGGACATCTATGCCCTCGCCTCCGGGCTCGACGACATCATGGACTGGATCGAGGAGGTCGCGGACTTCTTCTCGCTCTACCGGATCGAGGCGCCGATGATCCAGGCGCAGCAACAGGCGCGGATCCTCAACTTGTCGTGCCAGCAGGTCGCGCAGGCGATCCCGCGGCTGCGCGGCTTCGAGGACATCAGCCAGTTCACCCACGAGATCAACCGCTACGAGAACGAGGGCGACCGGGTCGTGCGCGAGGCGCTCGCCTCGCTGTTCCAGGCCGGCATCGATCCCATGCTCGTGATCCGCTGGAAGGACATCTTCGAGCGGCTCGAGGACGCCATCGACGCGACGGAGCGCGTGGCCAACATCCTCGAGGGCATCACGATCAAGAACACCTGACAGTGGCCGACGACCTGGTCCTCTGGATCGTCGTGGCGACGGCGCTCGCATTCGACTTCACGAACGGCTTCCACGACACCGCGAATGCCGTGGCGACCTCGATCTCCACGCGCGCGCTGTCGCCGCGACTGGCCGTCAGCCTCGCGGCGATCCTGAACTTCGCCGGCGCTTTCATCTCGCTCGAGGTCGCCGCGACGATCGCCTCCGGGATCGTCGACGCCGGCCTCGTCACGCCCGCGATCGTGTTCGCCGGGCTTGTCGGCGCGATCGCGTGGAACCTGGCGACGTGGTACTTCGGCCTGCCGTCCTCCTCCTCGCACGCGCTGATCGGCGGCGTGGTCGGCTCGGCGTTCGTGGCGGAGGGGAGCGAGGCGGTGTTCGGCTCCGGGATCGTCGACAAGGTCGTCGTGCCGGCGCTCGTCGCGCCGCTGCTCGCCTTCCTCGTCGGCGGGCTCGCGATCCTGGTCGCCTACCGGATCGTCGGCCGCCAGCGCCCCGGGCCTGTCGTACGCGGCTTCCGGCTCGGCCAGCTCGTGTCCGCGAGCCTGCTGGCGCTCTCGCACGGCACGAACGACGCGCAGAAGACGATGGGCATCATCTTTCTCGCGCTCGTCGCGAACGGGACGCTGGCGGCGGATGCCGACGTGCCGACGTGGGTGGTCGTCTCGGCGGCCGCTGCGATCGCGCTCGGCACCTACGCGGGCGGCTGGCGCATCATCCGCACGATGGGCAGCCGCATCATCAAGATGGACCCGGCACAGGGCTTCGCCGCCCAGGGCGTCGGCGCGGCGGTGATCATGGCCGCGTCGCACGTCGGCTTTCCGCTCTCGACGACGCACGTCATCTCCGGCGCGATCATGGGCACCGGCGCCGCCAAGCGCGTCTCCGCGGTGCGCTGGGGCGTGGCCGGCAACATCGTCACCGCCTGGGTGCTGACGCTGCCGGCGGCCGCGTTCGTGGGCGGCGTCACGTATGCGCTCGTGGCGCTGCTGGGCACGGACGACGTCGGTCCGATCGCCGTCTGCGCCTCGCTGCTCGTCGCGCTCGCGATCGCGCTCATACGGCGGCTCGGCGGTGACGGCGGGACCCTGACGGCACGCGGCTGATGGTCGGCTTCGCGGTCGACACAAACCTGCTTTGGCAGCTGATCTGGGTCTCGCTGCTGGCGGGCGTCGGCATCAGCGCCCTGTTCTCGCTCGTGATCCTCGGCGCCGCCCGCGCCGGCGACGCCCGCCGGGCGGGCGACTCCGGCAGGGCGACGGCCTACGT
>DASQMT010000245.1:0-2766 GCA_035645355.1 Solirubrobacteraceae bacterium
GTACGTCACGACGCTCGCGCCGGAGCGGCGGGCGGCGCTCAGGACGGAGCTCGGGCGCCGCCTCGGCGTTGGTGCGGAGCCGTTCCGGCTGACGGCTCGCGCCTGGATCGCGGTCGGCACGGCGCCCTGATCCCACGACACGGTCCCCCCGGGTCGAGCGCTGCATCTAGGATCGTCGCGCGATGGCCGCACCATTCCGATCCGTCAGCGACCAGCCGACGGCGCCCTACCTCGACGCGGTCGTGGCGTACGCCTTCCGCGGACCGGCGCGCTATCACGTCCCCGGCCACAAGGGCGGTCCGGGAGCCGATCCCGGCGTGCGCAAGGCGATCGGGGTCGACGGGCTGGCGGCCGACGTGCCGCACGACATCTACGGGATCGACATCGGCCCGTCGCCGACGCCCTACGAGCGTGCCGAGCTGCTCGCTGCCGAGGCGTTCGGCGCGGCGCAGTCCTGGTTTCTCACCAACGGCGCGACGCAGGGCAACCACGCGCTCTGCCTCGCGCTGGCGCCGCTCGGCACGCGGATCGTCGCGCAGCGCAACTCACACGGCTCGATCGTCGACGGGCTCGTGCTCAGCGGCGGGCTGCCGAGCTTCGTCGCGCCGGAGTACGACGCCGAGCGCGGCATCACGCACTGCGTCACGCCGGCAGCGCTCGAGCAGGCGCTGAGCGAGACGCCCGACGCGAATGCGGCGTTCATCGTGTCCCCGACGTACTACGGCATGGCCGCCGACGTCGCGGCGCTCGCGGAGGTCGCGCACGGTGCCGGCATGCCGCTGGTGGTGGACCAGGCCTGGGGCCCGCACTTCGGCTTCAACGACAGGCTGCCGCCGCCGGCGCTCGCACTGGGTGCCGACGCGATGCTCACGAGCACGCACAAGATCGCCGGCTCGCTGACGCAGAGCGCGATGCTGCACGTCGGCCATGGCGACCGCATCGACGCGGGCGCCGTCGGCAGGGCGCTGCGGCTGCTGCGCTCGACGAGCCCGTCCTCGCTGCTTATCGCGTCGCTCGACGGCGCGCGCCGCCAGCTCGCCCTGCACGGCGAGCAGCTGCTGCACGAGACGCTCGAGGCGATCGACGTCGCGCGCGCCAAGCTGGAGACGATCGACGGCATCACGCTCGTCGACGACAGGCTGATCGGCCGGATGGGCGTCGCGCACTACGACCCCCTGCGGATCGTGCTCGACGTGCGCGGGACGGGGCGGACGGGCTACGAGATCGCAGAGGCGCTGCGCAACTCCTACGACGTCCACGTCGAGCTGCCGATGCAGGCCACGATCGTGTTCGTGGTCGGCCTCGGCGAGTCGGTCGCGGCGCTGCGCCGCCTCGCCGGCGACGTGGAGGAGACCGTCAGGCGGCTCGCTGAGCCGGGCGCCACGGCGCCGATCGTCCCGCCGTGGACGGCCCTGCGCAACGAGATGGCGCTGTCGCCGCGCGAGGCGTTCCTCGGGAAGGCGGAGCAGCTGGCTGTCGATGCCGCGATCGGGCGCATCTCGTGCGAGTCGATCGCGAGCTATCCGCCCGGCGTGCCCGCGCTGCTGCCCGGAGAGCGGATCTCCGCCGAGACCGTCGCCTACCTACGCGAGCTGGCGCGCAGCGGCGCGCGGCTGCACGGGGCCAGCGACTCGGACTTCGAGACGATCAACGTGCTCTGCGAGGGGCGATGATCGATCCGCTCGAGCGCTGGGCGCAGTTCGGCGAGAAGCCCGACTACGCCGGCCTGCTGACGTACTCCGGGACGGTCTACTCGCAGGACCCCGCCGAGCTGGCCGGCTTCGACGTCGCGATCGTCGGCGCGCCGATGGACGACCTCGTCTCAGACCGCCCCGGCGCGCGCATGGCGCCGCGCGCGATCCGCGCGGCGAGCTGCCCGCCCGGGCCACACCTCGAGGCCAAGGTCGACGCGTTCGCCGAGCTGCGCGTGATCGACTTCGGCGATGCGGCCGTGCTACCGGCCGACCCCGAGCGGTCGCACGCGGCGATCGAGGCGACGGTCGCGCAGGTCGTCGGCGCAGGCGCGATCCCGGTCGTGCTCGGCGGCGACCACTCGATCACCGAGCCCGCGGTGCGCGCCGTCGCGGACGCCCACGGGCCGGTCGGGATGGTCCACTTCGACACCCACACGGACACCGGCACGCACGTCTTCGGCGTCGAGCGCTCGCACGGCACCTTCATCCGCCGGCTCGTCGATGGGGGTCACGTCGACGGGAGCCGCTATGCGCAGGTCGGCCTGCGCGGCTACTGGCCCGGCGAGGAGGAGTTCGCCTGGCAGGCCGAGCACGGGATCACCAGCCTCTTCATGCACGATGTCCGCGACCTCGGTATTAGCGCCGTCGTGGACCGTGCGGTCGAGGCCGTCGGGCCGGGGCCTGTCTACCTGACCGTCGACGTCGACGTGCTCGATCCCGCATTCGCCCCCGGCACCGGCACCCCCGAGCCCGGCGGGATGACGCCGGCCGAGCTGCTGCTCGCGGTCCGCACCGTCGCGGCCGCGCTGGACCTGGTCGGCGCGGACGTCGTCGAGGTGATCCCGACCGGCGTCGGCTCGGCCGACGTGACCGCCCTGGTCGCCGAGCGCATCGTGCGCGAGACGCTGACCGGCATCGCGCTGCGCAGGCGCGGCGGCTGAGGTCGCGTGCCGGCGCGGCACGCGACCTCGCGCGTCACGGACGCTCAGCCGTCGCGGCGCTCGATGTAGCTCATCACGTGCTTGATGCGCGTGTAGTCCTCGAGCCCGTACATCGACAGGTCCTTGCCGTA
>DASQMT010000246.1:0-6921 GCA_035645355.1 Solirubrobacteraceae bacterium
CGCGGTGCGGCCGAGGCTCTCGCCCTCGGTGCCCACCATGATCGCGGTCTTGCCCAGGTGCTCGTTCTCATAGATCGACCGGCGCGCATGCGCGACGCTGTCGACGGGCATGGTCTTCCTCAGCACGGGCCCGATCCTACCCGGCGCGCCTACGCCGGCACGAGCTCCGCCTCCGCGGCCTCCGGCAGCGGCGTCGCGGCGCTCGGGCGGCCGGGCGCGATCAGCAGCCAGGCGGCCAGTGCCCCGGCGGCGAGCGCGGCGGCGCTGACCGCGAGGCCCGCGCCGAGCGCGTCGACGAACGCCGCCTGGGCGGCGCTCACCGCCTGGGGCGGGGCGTCGAGCGACACACCCGAGCCGAGCCCCTCGGCCAGCCGCTCGCGCGCGCCGGGGGAGGCCTGCGGGAGCGACTGCTCGAGATCGCGCCGGCCGATCGTCGCGACGAGCGCGCCGAGCGCGGCGACGCCGAACGTTCCGCCGACCATGCGCGACATCGACAGGGTGCCCGACGCGACGCCGGCCTTGGTCCGGTCGACGGCGTTCATCCCGGCGACGCTCATCGGTGACATCACGAGCCCCATGCCGAGCCCCATCAGCACGAACGGGGGCAGCAGGAACGTGAAGCTCGTGTCGACGTCGATGCGCGACTGCCAGGCGAGCGAGAGCGCCGTGATCAGCATCCCGCTGACGATCAGCGGGCGGGGGCCGATGCGATCGGCGAGCCGCCCGGCGATCGGGCCGGCGAAGATGATCACGACGGTCGAGGGGAGAAAGCGCACACCTGCCTCGAGCGGGCTGTAGCCGAGGATGTTCTGCATGTAGAGCGCGAGGAAGAAGAACATCGCGAACATGCCGAACGAGACCAGGAACGCGACCAGGTTGGCGCCCAGGAACTGCTTCGAGCGCAGCGCCTCGAGGTCGACGATCGGCGCTACGGCGCGCCGCTCGATCGCGACGAACGCCGTCAGCGCCGCGACGCTCAGGGCGAGCAGCCCGAAGATCGCAGGCGAGCCCCAGCCCCAGCCGTTGCCCTCGACGAGCGCGAACACGAGCGCGGTCAGGCCGATCGTCATCGCGGCGATGCCGGGGATGTCGACCTCGCGCCCGACGGTCTCGTCGCGCGACTCCTCGGCCGCGAACAGCGTCACGACGATCGCGCCGACGGCCACCGGGAGGTTGAGGAAGAAGATCGCGCGCCAGGAGACCTCCTCGGTGAGCCAGCCGCCGAGCAGCGGGCCGACGGCCAGCGCGATCGCTGACACGCCCGCCCAGGTGCCGATCGCCTTGCCGCGCTCCTCGGGCGGGAACGCGTTCGTGATGATCGACAGGGTCGCCGGCATCATGAACGCCGCGCCGACGCCCTGTAGCGCGCGCGATGCGACCAGCCAGCCCTCGGTCGGGGCGAAGCCGATCGTCGCAGACGCGAGCGAGAAGACGACGACGCCGAGCAGGAACATGCGCCGGCGGCCGAAGATGTCGCCGAGCCGGCCACCGGTCACGAGCAGCACCGCGAACGTCAGCGTGTAGGCATTGACGGTCCATTCGAGTGCCGACAGCGACGCTCCGAAGTCCTTCTGGATCGATGGCAGCGCCACGTTCACGGCGGTGTTGTCGAGCATCACCATGAAGAGCGCGAAGCTCATCGCGCCGAGCGTCCACCAGCGGCGGTTGTGGTCGGACAAGCGCAGTCGTTCGGTCATGGGGAGGAGAGCCTTTGAGCGATGGGGAGAAGGGCGGCGTGCAGCGCGTCGCGCTCGGCCTCGGGCAGCTCGGAGGCGAACCGGACGAGCGCCGCCTCGCGTGCTGCGAGCACGCGGTCGAGCACGTCGCGACCCGCGGGGAGCAGGGTCACGAGCCGCGATCGGCGGTCGCTCGCGCACTCGTTGCGCGCGACGTAGCCGCGCTGGACGAGCCCGTCGACCGAGCGCGACATCGCGGCCAGCGACAGCGTGAGGTGGCCCGCGATGTCCTTGACCGACAGCGCCTCGTGCTCGGAGAGGATGAACAGCGCCTTCATCTGCGTGAAGGCCAGGTCGAGCTCGCCGAGCACGCGGAACATGTCGGGGGACGCCGTCCGGTTTATGTGGGCCGAGAGGACTGCCAGCTTGCCGGCGAGTTGTTGCGGGGTTGCAACTATTGCTTGCACGCACACAAGTAAAGCAGGCGTGCTCTCCTAACCGAGCTGCGGCCCGCTCAGCTGCGCGCGGAAGGCCGCGATCTCACTGACCGCAGCCGCGGTGTAGGCCACGCGCGCCTGCTCCATCTCCTCTTGCAGGTCCGCGGAGTAGGCGGGGTGATCGGCGAGGCCGGCCAGCGTTGCGGCTGCGAGCTCCTCGCGCAGTTCAGCGAGGTGGATGCGGGCTGATTGCAGGGCGTTGGACATGGTCGGGCTCCGGGGAGGAGAGATGAGGTCGTAGGGCACTGTTCCATCGACCACGCGGCTGAGCGATGAAGCTGGCCTGCCGATCTCTTGAGGGCTGACCGCTAGGTGAGGTACGGCTGCCCACCCGCGCCCGATCAGAGCGCGCTCGTGCAACGCTGCGTTCGTGCCGTCCGGGCCCCGGCGTATCACCCGCTGCCCGTGTCAGTGCTGCTGCGATCCGAGGGCCTGCGCTCCGCGCCGCTCGCCACGGCCGAGTTCCTGGCCGTGGACACCGAGACGAACGGGCTCGCGCGCGAGCGCTGCGAGCTGACCGAGGTCGGCGCCGTACTCGTCGGCGGCGGCGAGCTGCACGAGCGCTGGTCCTCGCTGGTCGGCGTGTCGGCGCCGCTCTCGCCCGGGATCCAGCGCTTCACCGGAATCTCGCAGGCGATGGTCGACGCCGCGCCGCCGCCCGAGGCGGTGCTGCCCGAGCTCGGCCGGCTGATGCGTGGACGCGTGCTCGTCGCGCATTCGGCACGCTTCGACCTCGGGGTGCTGCGCGCGGCGTTCGCCCGTGCGGCGCTCGACTGGCCGGAGCCGCCGGTGCTCTGCACCGTCGCGATGGCGCGCCGGCTCGCGCCGCTGCAGCGTCGCCGCGGGCTCGCCGCGCTCGCGGACGCGCTCGGGATCGACGTCGACCAGACCCACCGCGCGCTGCCCGACGCAGAGACCTGCGCGCGCGTCTTCTGCGCGCTGTTCGCCCGCCTGACGGCCCACGCGTCCACGATCGGGGAGGCGGTCGCACTGCTGGGGCCGCGCCGGGGCGCCAGCGGGCGGCGGTCGCGCGCCGGCGCGCGCCGGCGGCCGCCGCTAGAGCGCCCGGATCTCTCCTCGCTGCCGCGCGACCCGGGCGTGTACGTCTTCCGCGACAGCAGCGGCAACCCGCTGTACGTCGGCAAGTCCGTCTGCTTGCGCACGCGCGCCCGCGCGCACTTCACGACGCCCGCGGAGTGGACCGGCGAGGCCGAGCACGTCGACTATCAGGCGACGGAATCCGAGCTCGGCGCGCTGCTGCTCGAGGACCGGCTGATCAAGGCGCTGCGGCCGCCGGGCAACGTGCGCGGCAAGCGCGGCGCTGACGGCTACGTCTACCTGCGTTGCCGACTCGACATCGCGTTCCCGATCCTCGAGGTGGCGCTCGAGCCGGCGGGCGGGCACTCCGTCACGGTCGGCCCGGTCCGCGGCCGCGCGGCGGCGGCCGAGCTGGTCGAGCAGCTCAACTCACTGTTCGGGCTGCGCCACTGCGGCCGGCGGCTCCCGCGGCGCTATCACCCGAGCGCCTACGGGCAGATGGGACGCTGCCTGTCTCCCTGCCTGGGCGACCTGGACCCGAACCTCTATCGCGAGCGCCTCGACGCCGCGCTCCGCTTGTTCGTCGATCGCCGCGACGGCGGCGCGGCGCTGCTGGCGCACATCGACGCGCAGCGGCGGGCGGCGGTCGCGGCCCAGAACTACGAGCGCGCCGGCTCACTCCAGCGGCGGCGCGCGCGGCTGGAGGCGCTGCTGCATCGCCTCGGCGGGGTGCTGCGTGCCGCGCACACCGCGACGCGGCTCATGCTGGCGCCGCATCCCGCGGCCGGCGGGCGCTTCGACGCCTTCTGGATCGCGGGCGGGCGGGTCGTCGACTGGGGCGCGCTGCCCGCCGACGCGACCGAGCTGGCCGAGCGCAGCGCGGCCGCGCTGCGCCGCGCGCCGCGACCCGAGCTCGGCGGCTGGCTGCCGGTCGACGAGATCAGCGAGACCCGCCTCGTCGGCGCGTGGGTGGCTGCCCACGAGCCGCCCGCGCTGGAGCTCGACGCCCGCGCGCTGGAGGGCGGCGGGGTCGCCCGCTGGGTCCGCTCCGTGGCGGCTGCGGCGTTTAGCGGCTGACGTCTTTTGAGCGCGCGCCGCGGTAGGCCATCACGTTCAGCAGCCCGAGCGGCGCCCGCTCGCGCGGTGGCAGCGGCGCGCCGCGCGGCGTCGGTCGCAGCATGCTGATCGCGACCACGTGCGTGACCGGCAGGTCGGTCAGGGCGCCGATCCGGTAGGGCACGTCCCAGCGCAACCAGCGCGACGTCTGGCCGGGCAGCGTGGACACGATCACCTCGTCGAAGCGCCCCGGCCTGCAGATCTCGGAGACCGCCTGCACCGGATCGCGGTCGCCGACCGTTCCCTCGGCCGTCAGTCCGGCCTCGCGCCAGCGCTCGAGCGCCTCGGCCAGCCGCTGCTCGTCCGCCTCCCGGCTGCTCGACTGCGACGGCATCACGAGCCTGAAGTCGACCGGCACGGCGCTGGTCCGCGCGCGCTCGCGCAGCGCTGCCAGCAGGTCGTCGGACGCTGCGGTGACGGATGCGACGACAAGTACATGGGCGGCCATCGGGCCCTCCTCGGCGATCGTTCCCGCGGGAGCTTACGCCTGCGCGAACGGCAGGTCCACGACCTGCGCGCTGGTGTCGCCGTCGCCGACCACGAGCGAGTCGCCGGGGACTGCCTCACGGCGCACGAGCGCCAGCGCGATGCGCCCGTGACGGGGCGACTCGACGACCGAGCCGAGCCGGCCGACCTCACGCTCGCCGAGCCGCAGCGGCTCCCCGGGCGTCGCCGGCCCGCTCAACCGCAGGCCGCGGAGATGGCGGTTCGGCTTGCCCCGGAAATACAGTCGCGCGACCGTCTCCTGGCCGACATAGCAGCCCTTCTCGAACGACACCGCGCGCGCATTGAGCCCGGCCTCCTGGGGGATCACCGTGTCGTCGAGATCGACGCCGTAACGCGGCCGGCCGGTCTCCACCCGCAACACCTCCGCGCGCTCCTCGGGCGCATCCGCGGCGCCCGCGGCGGTCAGCGCGGAGGCGATCCGCCCGCTGTCGGCGGCATCGCAGAGGACGTCGATGCCGAGGTCTGTGACGATCAGTCGCACGGACGCGCCCGCCAGCTTGCCCGTGCGGTGCGAGTGCTCGGTCTCGGCCAGGTCCTCGGCGCCGGCGAGGCGCCGGGCCCCGGGGCCGATCAGCGACAGCAGCCCGCGCTCGAGCGTGCGCTTGTGCACCTCCACCGCGCGACCCAGCTTGAAGCGGCGGATCAGGGTGAAGAGCTCCTGCAGGGCGACGCGCTCGCAGTCGAGCAGCAGCTCGTCGCCGGCGTCGAGGACGCGCAGGTCGCCGAGCATCTTGCCCTTGTGCGTCAGGAAGGCGGCGTAGCAGCCCGTGCCCGGCGCCAATCCCTCGACGTCGTTGGTCACCTGGCCGTGCAGGAACTCCTTCGCCTCAGCCCCGGTCAGCGCCAGCTTGCCGCGCTCGGAGCGGTCGACGAGCAGCGTTTCGTCCGGCGTCACCATTCGCGCTCATCGTAGAACCGGCGGCTGCGCGACAGTCGCCGCTCGACCTCCCGCTGGAGCTCCTCCACGACGAGCATTGAGGACACGCCCGCGGCCAGTGCGCCGCGCGCGACGGCGCTCTCGTCCTCGCCGTCGAGGCGCTCGAGCAGCGCTAGCAAGCCCTCGATGCCCAGCCCGCGTGCGGCAGCGAGCGGATCGACAGGATCTGGTGGGGGCGGCTGGTCGGCCATGACCGCTAGTGGGTTTCCCGGACACGTTCCGCCTGGGAGAACGGCCGCCGGCGGCGCCAGGCAAGGACGCAGGAAGGGCACAGTGGCAGAGCCACGGGCCTTTCCGAGGACGCGGCCTGGCGGTGATCGGCGGTCGTCGATCTCAGGTGGAATGTTTCCGGGTGGCCCACTAGATTGCCCTCATCATGGCGCTCGCGGAGGACTTCCAGCAGATCGTCGACTCGCTGCCGTCGGACTGGACGGACCTCGAGCTCGACCTGCGCGTCGACGAGTCGCGCTACATCGACGCGTCCGTCCTTGTGCTGCAGGTCAACGCCCAGCCCTACTCGCACCATGACTGGCACTGGCGGATCCTGGTAGCGCACCAGTTCGGCCATGCTGCGGCGGCACCGGCCGTGCACGGCACGCTACGGCTGCTCGACGAGGCGGGGATCCGCGGCGAGCTCGTACGGCGCGAGTTGCGCACGGGACGCGTCGAGACAGTGCAGATGTGGGGCCGCGGAGAGTCCGTGCGCGAGGAGTTCCGCCGCGTGCGCTCGCAGTAGCGGTGGCCCGCGTAGTCGCCGTCTTCGACGACCTGCTGCTCGGCTCCAACATGCTCGGGATGCTGAGCGCGGCCGGCCATGACGCGCGGCTGGCCGGGGCCGACGTCGACGAGCTCGCCGCGGACGTGCTGGTGATCGACCTCGGCAGTGCCGGCTTCGACGGCGTCGCGGTGCTCGAGCGCCTGCGCGCCGCGGGCGCGCTCGGCGGCGCGCGCTCGCTGGGCGTCTACTCACACGTCGAGCACGACGTCCGGCTGCGCGCAGAGGCGGCCGGCTTCGACCTCGTCGTGCCCCGCTCGCGTATGGTGCGCGAGGGCGCGACGCTCGTCGAGCGGCTCGCCGCCTGACCGCTTCAGGGGTTGCGCGGGCGGGTCACAAGCGTCGTGTCGAAGGCCCGCTCGACGTCGAGCGGGC
>DASQMT010000247.1:0-3140 GCA_035645355.1 Solirubrobacteraceae bacterium
CCGAGCCCCAGCGCAGCCGCCTTGGCGAGCGCGGTGTTGACGTCGTCGAGCAGCTTGGCGACGTCGACGCCGCCGGTGATCTTCGTCGTGTCGGCGTCGCCGACGTTCGCGTCACCAACGATCTCCGGGTCGGTGAGCCACTTGCGCGGGTCCATCCCAAGCGAGGCGAAGCTCTGGTTCTCATCCCCGCGCTGCTTCTGGGCCTCCTCGAAACCAGCGCTGAACTGCTTGAAGACCGGCGGGTCGAGCACGTAGTCGGTGCCCTGGAACGAGAGGAAGCCCCGCTCGCCGGTCGACGTCGCGCCGGCCTTGAGGCTCTGGCCCGCGCCGTCGAACGCGGCGTCGAGCGCGAACTTCGGCAGCTCGCCGTCGCCCTGGGACTGGAAGGGACCTGTGAGCTGCACGCTGACGGGCTCCTCGAGCTCGCCGCCAGTCGTCTCGAGCGTCAGCCCCAGGGAGAGATTCCCGGAGTCCACCTTCTTGGAGCCCGTGAAGGTCTGCGTGAGCAGCTCGTTCACGTCGTTGCTCGAGGCCGTCTTCTCGTCCGATCCACCGCATGCGACGAGCGCGAGAGCGAGCGCCAGCAGGAGCGAGAAGAGGACGGCAGGTCGCAAGCGCATCATGGGGGAACGGCTCCTGGGTGGCGAAACGAACGCCCGCAGGCTGGGTTGCAGCAGGTGGCGAGCCGGCGAGGCGAGCCTAGCATCGGACAATGGCCGCCAGACGAACACGACGTTGCGTACGGGTTGCGCTGCTCTGCACGCTGCTGCTCGGCGCGGCCGACACCACGGCGCACGCGGCCAAGCCCCGCAGCCCCATCCTGCGCGAGCTCGACAGGCTTCTGGCGAGGGGCGCGATCGACCCGGTCACCCACGCCGCCGACCGCGCGATCCACACCGACGTCAAGCGCACGATCAGGACGCTGACGGGAACGCGCCGGGCCGAGCTCGCCGGCGTGCTGGCGACGGTCGAGGCGATCGCGGCGCGCGGGTCGCTGCGCCCCGGGCGCCTCTATCCGCTGTTTCTCACGCTCCAGCGCAACCGCGAGTGGTGGTCGGCGGAGCCGCTGCTCGGCGCCGGCGAGCGCGTGACCTTCGACGGCTCCGAGCTGATCTGGCAGTACGTGCCCAGTCAGGGTCTGCAGTTCCACCCGCTGGCGAACTTCGGGGTGCTCAACGCGTACGCCAGGACGAAGCGCAGGCGGTTCGAGAACACGCTGCTGCTCGACGAGCTGATGGCGATGGCCGTGCCCCGCGGCGGCGGGCTGGCGTGGGAGTACTACTTCGCGTTCGGCGGCGGGCGACCGCCATGGGTCTCCGGACTGGCGCAGGGCACGGCGCTGCAGGCGATCGCGCGCTCGGCCGAGAAGCTCGATCGGATGCCCGAGCTGCTGCCGCGCATCCAGGAGGGGCTCAGGCTGTTCGAGCAGGCGCCGCCGACCGGCGTGCGGATCGAGTCGGGTGCCGGGGCCTACTACGCGCAGTACTCGTTCTGGCCCCGGCTGCGGATCCTCAACGGCTTCGTCCAGTCGCTCGTCGGGCTCTACGACGTGGCCCAGATCACAGGCGACCCGCGCGCCGCGCGGCTGTTCGCGGACGGCGATCGCACCGCGCGCGCCGAGGTGCCGCGCTTCGACACCGGGGCCTGGTCGCTGTACTCGCGCGACGCGATCACGCGCGAGTCCGACCTGCACTACCACACGCTGCTGCGCGACTTCCTCAGCTCGCTCTGTGACCGCACCGCCCAGCCGGTCTACTGCACGGCCGAGACGCGCTTGACGGGCTACCTGACGACGCCTCCGGTCATCACGCTGCTGACGCGGCGCGCGCGGGGCGGCAAGCCGGCGACGCTGCGCTTCTCGCTCTCGAAGATCTCGCGCGCGTCCGTGCGGGTCACGGCGCCGAGCGGGCGCAGCGTGCTGTCGGTCGTGGCCGGCGTCGTCGGGCACGGCACCCGCACCCTCGCCTGGAAGCCGCCGCGCCGGCCCGGCCGGTACACGTTGCGGGTCGACGCGACGGACCTGGCGGGCAACGCGGCGAGCGTCGCGGGCTACGTCGAGGTGCTCGAGCCCAAGCGGCGCAGGCGGGACGCGAACTAGGCAGCAGCGTCCCGGCGAGCACATACCGCTGGAGCGACCCGGCGCGAACGTAGACTGACGCTCCCCGTGGCAGAACCGCGCACCTGGATCCTGACCGGCTCGCCCGAGAACCACGCCGCAACCGCGGAGCGCGGCCACACGCTGATCGGCTGCAAGGAGCGGCGCCGGCGCCAGGCGGAGCAGATGGAGCCCGGCGACCGGATCGTCCTGTTCGCGACGCGCGCGCTCGCGTTCGCGGCCTCGATCCGCCTGACCTCCGGGATGTTCGAGGACCGCACGCCGGTCTGGCCGGTGACGCGCGGACGGGAGGATCAGTACCCCTGGCGCTTCCATGCCGAGCCCGAGCTGGTGCTCGACGACCAGCAGTGGCTACCGGCGGAGGCGGTCAACCACAAGCTCGAGCACGTCCGCAAGTGGCCCGCCGCGCACTGGACGCTGGCGTATCAGGGCCAGCTCCGGACGATCTCCGAGCACGACACACGTGTCCTGCTGGACGCCATGGCTGCGCGGGCGTACGCCGCGGCGCCGTGACGACCATGATCGCCGCATTCCGCGCGCTGCCGCGCGAGCTGCAGCAGGCGGCCGCCGCCGCCGCGGGCCTGATGGCGACGCTCTTCCTGCCCTGGTACTCGGCAGTGTTCGCGGGGACGCAGCTGCGCTCGTTCAACCGCTCGGCATTCGGTGAGTTCTCCTTCGTCGAGGCGGCGGTCCTGCTCGTCTCGGGCGGCGTGCTCTACCTCGTGTGGGCGCGCTCGCAGCGCAAGGGCTTCCACCTGCCCGGCGGCGACGGCACCGTGATCATGGCCGCCGGAGCATGGGCGGCCCTGCTGATCGTCTGGCGGCTGTTCGACACGCCCGAGTCGAGGGATGCCGAGTTCGGGCTCCAATGGGGCATCTTCGTCGCGCTCGCTGTCGCCGGGCTGCTCGCGGCCGCGGGGGCGCGCGTGCGGGCGGCGCACCGGCCCGAGCCGCCGAACCCGGCGGCCGATGATGCCGGCTGGGAGCGCCCACCGCGCCCCGAGCGCCCCGCGGACCGCCGCCC
>DASQMT010000248.1:0-4600 GCA_035645355.1 Solirubrobacteraceae bacterium
CTCGGCCTTGAACCAGGCGCGGATCTTGTTGCGCGCGCGCGTCGTCTTGACCATCGCGAGCCAGTCGCGCGACGGGCCGCGCTCGCGCTTGGAGGTCAGCACCTCGACGATGTCGCCCGACTGCAGCTCGTAGTGCAGCGGCACGAGCTTGCCGTTGACCTTGGCGCCGACGCAGCGGTGCCCGACGTCGGTGTGCACCTCGTAGGCGAAGTCCAGCGGCGTCGCGCCGGCCGCCAGCGACTTGACCTCGCCCTTCGGCGTGAAGACGAAGACCTCGTCCTCGATGAGCTCGTCGCGCAGGCTGTCGGCGAACTCCTGCGGATCCTCGACGTCGGACTGCCAGTCGAGCAGCGACTTGAGCCACTTGAGCTTGGCGTCGGTCGGGTCGATCGCGCCGCCTCCGCGCCCGCCCTCCTTGTAGCGCCAGTGCGCGGCGACGCCGTACTCGGCCGTCTCGTGCATGTCGCGGGTGCGGATCTGGATCTCCAGCGGCCTGCCCTCGGGCCCGATCACGGTCGTGTGCAGCGCCTGGTACATGTTGAACTTGGGCATCGCGATCATGTCCTTGAAGCGGCCCGGCAGCGGCTTCCAGATCGAGTGGATCACGCCCACGGCGCCGTAGCAGTCCTTGACGGACTCGACGATCACGCGCATTGCCGTGAGGTCGTAGATCTCGTTGAACTCGCGGCCCTTCTTGGTCATCTTGGAGTAGATCGAGTAGAAGTGCTTGGCCCGGCCGGAGATCTCCGCCCGGATGCCGAGCGCCTCGAGCTCCTGGGTCAGGTAGCCGCCGGCCTTCGCCACGTAGCGCTCGCGCTCGTCGCGCTGCTGGCTGACGAGACCCTTGATCTCCTGGTACTTGCGCGGGTGCAGCGTGGCGAAGGCGAGGTCCTCGAGCTCCCACTTGATGGCGTGGATGCCCAGCCGGTGCGCCATCGGCGCGTAGATGTCGAGCGTCTCCTTGGACTTCTCGATCTGCTTCTGCTTCGGCATCGCGTCGAGCGTGCGCATGTTGTGCAGGCGATCGGCGAGCTTGATCAGGATGACCCGCACGTCGGTGGCCATCGCGACCATCATCTTGCGGTAGTTCTCGGCCTGCGCCTCGTCGCGCGACTGGAACGTGATCCCGGTCAGCTTGGTCACGCCGTCGACGAGTCCGCAGACCTCCTCGCCGAACGCCTCCCGGACCTCGCCGAGCGAGGCCGACGTGTCCTCGACCGTGTCGTGCAGGAGCGCGGCGCACAGCGTCTCGGTGTCGAGCCGCATGCCCGCGCAGATCTTCGCGACCCCGACCGGGTGCACGATGAAGCTCTCGCCCGACTGGCGGCGCTGGTCGGCGTGGTGCTCGCAGGCGAAGACGAACGCGTTGATCACGCTCCGGCGGTCCACGGGGCGCGCGACCTCGTCGGCGTGCTCCTCGACGATCGCGAACAGGTCGGCGAGCAGCTCCCGCTCGAGGTCGGTGAGATCGGCCGGCGCCTCGGCGGGCGGATCGTGCTCATGGTCGAAGCGGTCGACCGGCGTGTGCGGCGAGACCGCGACGTCGCCGGCGGCCGCCAGCGCGGTGCTCGTGGGCCGCACGTCACCGCTGCCGCTCGCTTCCGGCGCGGCGCGGTCCTCCGTGGTCTGGTCGTGCGGATCAGCCATGCGATCGCTCCCCGAGAGCGTAGCTCAGGGCGGCGAGCCCGATGGCGCTAGGCGACCGCCGCCAGAGCCAGGCGCGGCGCGTCGCCGGCCGCTTGACGATCGAGGTAGGCGAGCCCGTCGCGCAGCTGCACGTGATAGGCGTTGAACGCGGGCGAGCGCTCCAGCTCGGTGCGCGCCGGGGCGGGCGGCGCGGCGACCGCGATGGGATCCGTCGCCAGCTCGACCAGACGGAGCTCTGAGAGCACGCGCAGCAGGCGTCCGGCGATCGTCCCGCTGCGCGGCTGGCGGGCCGTGCCGCGTAGGGTCGCGGCGAGCGCCGCGCCGGTGACGCTGGGCGCGCCGCTCTCGGCCGCTGCCCGGAGCGCGCGGTACGCGTCCGGCAGCTGTGCGCGCAGGTCGAGCTCCCAGCGCAGCACGCGTCGCGCGAGCTCGAGCTCCGCGTCGCCCCAGGCCAGGTGCGTCCAGCCGGCGCCGGAAAGCCCGTGCGCGAGCGCGCGGAGGTACGGGTACGCGGGCGGGTCTACGGCCACGACGTGCGTGTATCCGCTCGCGAGCGCCGGATTCGCCTCCAGCGCGGCCCAGCTCGCGACGGCGAGGCCGCCGACGCGTTCACGCAGCGCGCGGGCGCGGTGCCCGGCGTGCGCCGCCACGGCGAGCACGGACGAGCCGCTGCAGACAAGGTCGCCGAGCAGTCCGGCGATCCCGCCGCCGCGGACGTCGCGCACAGCACGCTGCCCATCCGGTTCCAGGCCGTCGCCCGGGCCGCGCAGGTCGTCGGCGAAGCGGTCGCCGTCGGACGGCGGCCAGGCGTCGAGGTCGCGCTCGAGCTCGGCACGCAGCGCGTCCTCGAATCGTGGCTCACCGACGATCTCGATCGGCGCCGGGCGGGCCGGCTGGGCGCGGCGCAGCACCAGCCGCGGCTCGACGGCGCCGTTGTAGCGGTTGATCTCGAGCCGGACGGCGGCATCGACCGGCTCGCCGGGCGCGGCCGGCAGCGAGCTGCCGCCGCCGAACGCGACGCAGCGCGAGCGCGCGCCCCCCGCCGCGAGCGTGAACGACACGTGGCGTCCCTCGCCCATCGGGCGCGGATCGGCCAGCAGCGCGCCGGGCACCAACAGGGCCGGTTGCGGATTGCCCATCCCGAACGGGGCGAGCCGCTCGAGCTCCTCGGCCAGGTCGAGCCGCAGCGCATCGCCGGGCACGACCGCATCGATCCGCTGGACCGGCACGAGGTCGTCCGCCGTGAGCATCGCACTGGCGTGGGCGACGAAGACCTCTCGGAACGCCTCCACCCGCCCGCGCTCGATCGTCAGACCCGCCGCCGCCCGATGCCCGCCGTGGCGCAGCAGCTCGGCGCTGGCCGCCTGCAACCCGCCCAGTAGGTCGAACGGCGGGATCGAGCGGCCCGAGCCGGTGCCATGGTCACCGTCGAGCGCGATCAGCACCGCGGGGCGGTGGTGGCGCTCGGCGATCCGCGAGGCCACGATGCCGATCACCCCCGGGTGCCAGCCGTCGGCTGCCAGCACGTAGGCCGGCGCGCCGGGCGGGCTCTCGGCCACGAGCCGCTCGGCCTCGAAGAGGATCCGCGTCTCGACGTCGCGCCGCTCGACGTTGACGGCGTCCAGCTCGGCGGCGACGGCGCGTGCGCGCGCGACGTCGGTCGTCAGCAGCAGCTCCAGGCCGGCGTCGGCACGATGCAGCCGCCCGGCGGCGTTGATCCGCGGCGCGAGCCGGAAGCCGATCGCGCCGGCGTCGATCCCGCCGGGATCCACGCGCGCCACCTGCATCAGCGCCTGCAGGCCCGGCTTGCGCGTGGACGCGAGCGCGCGCAGGCCGGCGCGCACCAAACGGCGGTTCTCTCCCACCAGCGGCACGCAGTCGGCGACGGTCGCGAGCGCCACCAGGTCGAGATCCGCGTCCGCCTGGGCCGGATCGCGCCCGGCGCCCTCGAGCAGCGCCCGGGCGAGCATGTGCGCGACCCCGGCAGCGCAGAGCTCGGGGCACGGGTAGCCGCCGACCGCCGGGTGCACGATCGGAGCGTCGGGCAGCCGGCCGTCGGCGCGCGGGGAGTGATGATCGGTGACGATGACGTCGAGGCCGGCGGCGCGCGCGGCGGCCACCTCCTCGACGGCCGTGATCGCGCAGTCGACGGTCACGAGGAGGCCGGTGCCGCGCGCGGCGAGCCGCTCCACCGTGGCGAGCGCGAGCCCGTAGCCGTCGTCGATCCGGCTCGGCAGGTACCAGTCGACGTCCGCGCCGAGCGTGCGCAGTGCGCGCACCAGCACCGCCGTGGCGCTCACGCCATCGACGTCGTAGTCGCCGTGCACCGTGATGCGTGAGCGGCGCCCGACGTGGTCGAGCATCAGCGCGGCGCCCTCCCGCAGGCCGCCGAACGCGTCGAGCGGATGGCGCACGCCCCCGTCGACGAACTCCCGCGCCGCCGCCGGGTCGCCCAGTCCGCGGCGGACGAGCACCTGGGCGGCGACGTGCGAGATGCCCAGCACGTCGCTCAACCGCTCGGCGGCGGAGAAGTCGTAGGGGGCGATCTGCAGCCGGATGTCGGGCGGAGGCACTCGCGCACCGTACGAGCCGGGCAGGACGGAACCGCCCGGACAGCCGATTCCGCCGCCGGGTCGGCCGGCGTGCCGTCGCCGCCGGGGCTAGACCGGCTCGTTGCCCTGTCGCGCGCCGTAGAAGTAGACGGCGGCGATGCCGATCAGGGCGCCCGGGATCGCCTCGAGCGCCGTCACGAGGTCCGTGTCGTCCTGGCCCGGGACCGAGAAGCCGTGGATGGCGAGGCCGAAGAGCAGGGAGCCGAGCAGCGCGCCCAGGAACGCGCCGACGATGCCCGCCCAGAAGCGGTCGGGCACGAAGATCGTGAAGTGCCAGATCGCGAGGCCCATCATGACCCAGACGAGCGCGCCCATCAGCGGGGCCTTCCGTGGCGCCGGTT
>DASQMT010000249.1:0-3152 GCA_035645355.1 Solirubrobacteraceae bacterium
GGTCCCAGACCCAATGCTCGACGTCGTGGGCGAGCAGCCGGCGCGCCGGGATGCTGTCCTCGTCGATCGGCGGGACCGCGGGCGCCTGTTCCAGAGGCTCTCCGGGACGTGGGTCGTCATGGCTCATGGGTCGCAACGCTAACGGGCCGACGCCCCGCCGTGTGTTGATTCGCCGTCGCTAGTCGCGAGCGCCGTGCGCAGCGCGTCGTCGAGATCGCTGTGGGCGAACTCGTAGCCCAGCGCCTGCGCACGCTGCGGCACGGCGCGCTGGCCCGTGATCACGATCTCTGCCATCTCGCCGTAGAGCGCGCGAATCGCTGCGCTCGGCACCGGCGCCAGAGCCGGCCGGCGCAGCGCGCGGCCGAGCGCCTGGGAGAACCTCTTGTTGGTCGCCGGCGTCGGAGCTGTGGCGTTCACCGGGCCCGACCAGCCGTCGCCGTCGAGCGCCGCGACGTAGATGCCGACCAGGTCGTCGACGTGGATCCAGGGCATGTACTGGCGCCCGCCTGCCACCGGGCCGCCGACGCCTAACCGGAAGAACGGCAGCATCTTCGCGAGGGCGCCGCCCTCCTTGTCGAGCACGATCCCCGTGCGGACTCGCACGACGCGCACGCCGAGGTCCTCTGCCGCTGCCGCCTCGCGCTCCCACGTGACGCAGACCTGCGCCAGAAAGTCCTCGCCGGCGGGGGCGTCCTCGGTCACGAGCTCGTCGCCGCGCGCGCCGTAATAGCCGACGGCCGAGGAGGAGACGAGCGTGCCGGGGCGCGGCTCGGCCGCGCGCAGGCCGGCGACGAGGTTGCGCGTGCCCAGCTCACGGGAGGACATCAGGCGTCGCTTCGCGTCGTCGCTCCAGCGCTGGGCGACGTCCTCGCCGGCGAGATGCACGACGCCGTCGCGGCCCGCCAGCGCCGCCACCGGAGCCGGCTCGGACTCCGGCTGCCACGCGTGCGTCTCGACGCCCAGGCTCGCCCGTGCCTTGTCCGGGTCGCGCGAGAGCACGGTCACCTCGTCGCCGCGCTCGCGCAGGGCGCCGACGAGCCGCGTCCCGATCCGGCCCGTCGCTCCCGTCACGGTCACCCGCATCGGTCCACCTCTCCCAGTCGTCATCTGCCCTGGGTACGAACGGGCGTCACGACGGGATCGCATACAGCGCCGGGCGGCGGTCCGCATGCACGTCGTTGCGCGGGCCCAGCGACTTGTCGCGCGTGGCGGCGAGATCCACGTCGGCGAGCAGCAGCGCCGGATCCTCTGCCGGGGCAGGGCCGGCGAGCAGCCAGCCGTCGGGCCCGGCGATCGAAGTGCCGGCGACCCACTCGACGCCGCGCTCAGGACCGCAGCGATCGCAGACGGCGACCGCCATGCGGTTCGTCGCGGCGGTGACCATCGTCCGCAGCACCTCCATCGGGCGCTCGCCTGCCGGCCGCGGCTCGCGCGGCCAGTTCGTCGGCACGCAGAGCAGCTCGGCACCCTGCAGCGCGACCGCGCGCGTCCACTCGGGGAACTCGAGGTCGTAGCAGACGATCACGCCGATCCGGCCGTGCGGCGTGTCGAGCACCGGCGGGGGGCGGTCGCCCGGGGTGAAGACGAGCTTCTCGCGATCCCACAGATGGGCCTTGCGATAGATCGCGCGCACGCCGCCGGGATCGATCAACGCGGCGCTGTTGTAGAGCTGTCCGTCCGCGCCGAGCTCGGCGAAGCCGCCGGCGACCACGAGACCGTGCGCGGCTGCGCGCCCCGCCCAGCCCGTGACGGTCGGGCCGTCCGCCGGCTCGGCGAGCGCGCGCGCCTCGTCGGCGTCCCGGAAGACGTAGCCGGATGCCGCGAGCTCGGGCAGGACGACGACCTGCGCGCCCGCAGCCGCGGCGGCGTCCAGGGCGGCGAGCGCCCGCCCGCGGTTGAGGTCGAGCTCCCCGACGGCGGGCGCGAGCTGATGACACGCGACACGGACGATGCTCACGGTCCGCACTGTAGTGTCGCGCCGCGATGACCCCGCGCTACGGCCCGCCGGACGCGTCGCGCGCGCCGCGCTACACAGGCGTGCGCACCTTCGCGCGCCTGCCGCACGTGACCGCGCCCGACGGCGTCGACGCCGCGATCGTGGGCGTGCCGTTCGACACCGCGACGAGCTTCCGGCCGGGCGCCCGCTTCGGGCCGGAGGGGATTCGCGCCGGCTCGTTGCTGCTGCGCCCGTACCATCCGCCGCTCGCGGTCGACGTGTTCGCGAGCCAGTCGCTCGTCGACTGGGGCGACCTGGCCGTGACTCCGGGCAACGCCGAGAAGACGGCGGCCCAGATCCACGCCGGGCTGGCGCCGCTCGTGGCGGCGGGGATCACCCCGCTGGTGCTCGGCGGCGACCACTCGATCGTGCTGGGCGAGCTGCGCGCGCACGCCGAGCGCCACGGCCCGCTCGGGCTCGTGCTGATCGACGCCCACGCCGACACCTGGGACCAGTACTACGGCGAGCGCTACTTCCACGGCACGCCGTTCCGCCGTGCCCTGGAGGAGGGGCTGCTGGCGCCCGAGCGCTCGCTGCTGGCCGGCATGCGCGGACCGCTCTATGGACCCGCGGACCTCGAGGAGCCGCGCGGCTGGGGCTTCGAGATCCTCACCTGCGACGAGCTGCGCGCGCTGGCGCCGGCCGAGTACGGCCGGCGCGTGCGCGAGCGTGCGGGTGATGGACCGCTGTTCCTGTCGTTCGACATCGACGCGATCGACCCGGCGTTCGCGCCCGCGACCGGCACGCCGGAGGTCGCCGGACTGCTGCCGCACGAGGCGCTCGCGCACCTGCGCGCGCTCGCCGGGCTCACGTTCGCGGGCTTCGACCTCGTCGAGGTGGCGCCGGCGTACGACGGCCCGGGCCAGCAGACCGCCGTGCTGGCGGCGTCGGTCGCCTACGAGCTGCTGGCGCTGCGGGCCGTGGCGGCGTCGGCGCCGGCTTGAGCTAGCGTTGCGGGCGGCATGGTGGCGACGAACGGAGCCCGCGAGCTGTTCCTGATCGACGGGAACTCACTCGCCTATCGCGCCTTCTTCGCGCTGCCGGAGTCGATCGCGACGTCCGACGGCCGCCCGACCAACGCGATCTTCGGCTTCGCGTCGATGCTGGTCAAGATCCTCACGGACCACGGCGACGTGCCGACCGTGGTGGTGTGGGA
>DASQMT010000250.1:0-3127 GCA_035645355.1 Solirubrobacteraceae bacterium
AGGTCGCCGAGCAGCCCGAGCGCCGCCCGCTCGGGCGCCGCGGCGGTGCGCGGGCGCGGCCGGACGACGTTCGCCCCGCGGTTCGCGTACAGCGCCGGGATGCCCCAGGCGTGCACGACGGCGATCGCGGCGACCGGGAAGGAGAGCGGCTCGAGCGCGATCAGCAGGGCGGCCGTGGCGAGGAACGGGAGCGTGTGCGCGAGCGTGCTGAGCGTCCAGCCGCGGCCGCGGCGGCGCAGCCGGGTGGCGTCGAGCCGCGGACGCCAGGGGACCGCCGCCGTCTCGGGCAGCACCGGGGCGGTCGCCCCGGCCATCAGCCGCCGGCGATCGGCAGCCGCAGGATCACGAGCTCGGCATCCAGCGGCAGCTCGCGCACCTGCTCGGCGTGACCTTCACCCGTGCTGACGATCGCGTAGTAGCCCAGGTCGAGCTGCTCGCGGAACGCCGCCACGGCGGCCTCGGTGGCGGCCGCGTCGCCCGCCTCCCACTCGGCGACCGTCGTGTGCCCGGTCCTGTCCATGCGAATGAGTCGTGCCATGCGACCCATCGTACGCCCCTGTCAGGGCGGGTCGACGCCGAGCTGCTCGCGGATCAGGCGACCGACCTCGCCGCCGTCGGCGCGCCCCTTGGTGGCGCGCATCACATGGCCGACTATCGGGCCTATTGCCTTGTCGTTGCCGCGGCGGACCTTCTCGGCCGCGCCTTCGTTGGCGCCGATCGCGGCCGCGACGATCTCCGCCAGCTCGTCGTCGCCGTCGAGCGAGCCCAGCTCCTCGCGCTCGAGGATCGCTGCCGGATCGCCGCCCTCGGCGACGAGGCGGTCGAGCACCTGGCGCCCGGCGCCGGCGTTGGCCCGCTTCGCCGCGACGAGGGCGACGAGCTGCGCCAGCGCCTGCGGCGAGACGCGCGAGCCCGCCGGATCGGCTTCGGCGCCGATCCGCACGCGCAGCTGCTCGACCCAGTTCGCGGCCGCCCGGCCGTCGACGCCGTCCGCGCCCGCGCCGGCGACCGCCTCGAAGAAGTCGCCCCAGCGGGGCTCGTAGGCCAGCAGCCGCGCTGCGTCCGGCGCCAGCCCCCACTCGCCTGCGTAGCGCGCCGCGCGCTCGGCCGGCAGCTCGGGCAGCGCGTCGCGCGCGGCCGCGAGCATCGACCCCGTCGGCGCCAGCGGCACGAGGTCGGGCTCCGGGAAGTAGCGATAGTCGTGCGCCTCCTCCTTCGAGCGAAGCGAGCTGAGGCGGCCGCTGGAGGGGTCGAAGTGCAGCGTCTCCTGCACGACCTGCTCGCCGGCCTCGAGCAGCGCTACCTGGCGCTCGATCTCCGCGTTCATGCCGCGCTCGAGGAAGCGGAACGAGTTCATGTTCTTGAGCTCGGTCTTGGTGCCGAGCCCGGTCGCGCCCGCCTCGCGCACCGAGACGTTCGCGTCGCAGCGCAGCGAGCCCTCCTCCATGTTCACGTCAGACACGCCCAGCTGTCGCAGCGTCACGCGCAGCAGCGTCAGCCATTCGCGCGCCTGCTCGGCGGAGTGGATGTCGGGCTCCGTCACGATCTCGCACAGCGGCGTGCCGCCGCGGTTGTAGTCGACGATCGACGCGTCCGCGCCGTGGATTCGGCCCGATTCGCCGATGTGCACGAGCTTGGCCGCGTCCTCCTCGAGGTGGATCCGGTGCAGCCGCACGTCTCCGAGCCGGCCGCCCGAGCAGAGCGGGATGTCGTACTGGGAGATCTGGTAGTTCTTGGCCTGGTCGGGATAGAAGTAGTTCTTGCGGTGGAAGATCGAGCGCGGCGCGATCTCGCAGCCGAGCGCGAGGCCCATCATCAGCCCGAAGTGCACGGCCTGCGCGTTGACGACCGGCAGCGTGCCGGGCAGTCCGAGACAGACCGGGCAGGTGCGCGTGTTGGGCGGCTCGCCGAAGCTCAGCTCGCAGCCGCAGAACATCTTCGTGCGGGTGCTGAGCTGGACGTGGATCTCCAGGCCGATGACCGGTGTCCAGCGTGCGCCCGCCGACGAAGTCGGTTGGGGGGTGGTCACGCGCGGCTCCACGGCGCGCCATCGAAGCCGATCGCCTGCTCCAGCGCGTAGGCGGCGTCGAGCAGCTCTCCCTCGCTGAACGCCGGCCCGGCGAGCTGGAAGCCGACCGGGAGGCCCGCGCTAAGCCCGCTCGGGATCGAGATCGCGGGGATACCGGCGAGCGACATCGGCACGGTGCAGGCGTCGTTGAGGTACATCGCCAGCGGGTCCTCGGTCTTGGCGCCGAGCTCGAATGCGACGCTCGGCGCGGTCGGGGTGGCGATGAAGTCGAAGCGCTCCCAGGCGGCGGCGAAGTCCTGGCCGATCAGCGTGCGCACCTTCTGCGCGCGACCGTAGTAGGCGTCGTAGTAGCCCGAGGAGAGCGCGTAGGTGCCGAGCATGATGCGACGCTTGACCTCGGCGCCGAAGCCCTGATCGCGCGTCCGCGTGTACATGCTCAGCAGATCGGCCGCGCCGTCGGCGCGCAGCCCGTAGCGCACCCCGTCGTAGCGGGCGAGGTTGGACGATGCCTCGGCGGGCGCGATCAGGTAGTAGGCGCTGAGCGCATGCGGGGAGTGCGGCAGCCGGCAGGGCTCGACGCTGGCGCCGAGCTCACGGGCGCGGTCGAGCGCCTCGTTGAAGGATGCGAGCACGCCCGGCTCGATCCCCTCGCCCGCGAGCTCCTCCGGCACGCCCAGCCGGATCCCGCGCAGATCGGCGCGGCTGGGCGCCACGACCGGGCCGGGCAGGCCGACCGAGGTGGAGTCGCGCGGATCCTGCCCGGCCATCGTGCCGAGCAGCAGCGCGGCGTCCGTGACGTCGCGCGTGAGCGGTCCGCATTGGTCCAGCGAGGAGGCGAAGGCGATCATCCCGAAGCGGCTGATCGCACCGTAGGTCGGCTTGAGGCCCACGATCCCGCAGAGCGCGGCCGGCTGACGGATCGAGCCGCCGGTGTCGGTGCCGATCGCCCACGGCGCGCTGCCCGCGGCGACCTGTCCGGGCTGACGATCGGCGTGGTCACCGAGCTGGGCGGTGAGGGGCACCGCGACGGCTACGACGCCGGCGTGCTCGACCGCGTCGCCGAGGCCGTCGCACTGCTCACCGAGCTCGGGGCCGACG
>DASQMT010000251.1:0-2029 GCA_035645355.1 Solirubrobacteraceae bacterium
CCGCTGCTCGCCTGCGCGGCGCGCCGTGTTGGGCATCGTGCAACTCGCGGTAGAGCGAGCCGTGCTCGAGCAGCTCGTCGTGCGAACCGCGCTCGACGATTCGGCCGTGGTTGACCACGAGAATGAGATCCGCGTTGCGGATCGTCGAGAGGCGGTGGGCCACCATGAACGTCGTCCGGCTCTCCATCAGGCGCTCGAGCGCCTCGAGGATCACCGCCTCGGTTCGTGAGTCGATCGACGAAGTCGGCTCGTCGAGGATCAGGATCGGGGCGTCCTTGAGGAAGGCGCGAGCAACCGAGATCCGCTGGCGCTCTCCGCCCGAGAGCTGCGCGCCGCGCTCGCCGAGCGGGGTCTCGTAGCCCTTGGGCAGGGCGCGGATGAAGTCGTCTGCATTGGCTGCGCGCGCCGCCTCGAAGACTTCCTCGTCGCCCGCGTCGAGGCGCCCGTAGCGGATGTTCTCGAGGATCGTGCCGGCGAACAGCAGCGGCTCCTGCGCCACGACGCTGACCTGCGCCCGCAGCGACGCGAGCGACAGCTCGCGCAGGTCCACGCCGTCGAGCTCGATACGGCCGGCCTGCGGGGCGTAGAAGCGCGGCAGCAGGTTGAGCAGCGTGCTCTTGCCGGCTCCGGTCGGGCCCACGACGGCGACGCGCGATCCCACCGGGGCATCGAACGAGACGTCCTGCAGCGTCCCTCGGCGGCCGCCGTAGCTGAAGCTCACGCCGTCGTAGACGACCCGGCCGGCGGCACGCTCTACGACGAGCGCGCCGGGCAGCTCGACGATCTGGGGCGGCGTGTCGAGCAGGTCGAGGGCGCCGCGCAGGCTGATGAACTGCTCCTGCAGGCTCGAGACGGTGTTGCTCACCTGCTCGAGCGGCTTGTAGAGCGCACCGATGTATCCCATGACCACGAGCAGCTCGCCCGCCGAGAGCTCCTTGCGCAGCACACCGTAGGCACCGAACCCGAGCACGAGCGCGGTTCCGGCGGCGGTCGTCATCGTCACGACGAGCGAGAAGACGGTCTGGCGCACGGTCAGCGACACGCGCGCGTCGACGGCCTCCTCGGCCTGGCTGCGGAAACGCTTGTACTCGTGCGACTCGCGCCCGAAGGCGATGATCACGCGCAGCATCGCCATCGCCTCGTGCACGATCGCCAGCGAGCCGCCCTCGAGCGCGCGGACGTGCATGACCTTCGGCTGGATGCGCCGCGCGTAGTAGCCGGCCGAGACGTAGATGAACGGCACGACCGTCAGCGAGAGCAGCGCGAGCGACGGCTGGATCGTGTAGACGATGAAGAACATCCCGAAGAGCGTCACGATGCTCTGCAGCAGCGGCGGGATGGCGACGGTCACCGAGCCGACAGCGGCCGCCTGGTTGTTGACCTGGAACATCAGCATCCCGGTGCGCTTCGTGTCGTGCCAGGCCAGCGAGAGCCGGTGCGCGTGACGGAACATGTCGCTGCGCAGTCCCAGCACCATGCTCTGGTCGAGCTTCGTGTTGACGTAGTTGTCGATCACTGCGAGGCCGTGCTCGAGGCCGGTCACGAAGAGCCCGCCGAGCACCGCGAACAGGATCAGCTCGCCGGGGCTGTAGCCGGCGAGGAAGCCGAGCAGCGACGGCAGTGGCTGGTTGCCGAGCACGGTGTCGATCAGGATGGCCAGGGGCCAGGGCGACAGCAGTGTTGCCGCCGAGGAGCCGACCACCAGCGAGAGCGAACCGACCGCGAGCCGGCGATGCGGCCGCAGGTAGGGCAGCACGCGCGGGAAGTCCTTGAAGAACCCCCATGTGCTGGGCTTGTCGGGATCGCGCCTGCGTCGTGGCAGGCGCGCGATCGCCAGTGCCGCGCGCGAGGCGCGGCTCGATCGTCTCAGCATCAGCGTGTCCTCACAGGCGCAGGGCGCGCTCGATCTGGCCGGCGCACCGGCGCCCGGGGCGGCTCATGGAAGGTCAGCACCCACGGAGACGCCGGCGGGTCGTCGGCGGCGAGCGCCGGATCGCGCCGCTGGACCGCCTCGTGAACTGGTTGCCCC
>DASQMT010000252.1:0-6143 GCA_035645355.1 Solirubrobacteraceae bacterium
ACCAGCCGTAGGCGGCGACGTTCGCCAGGTTGCCGGCGCGCAGCAGCCGCTCGCGCCTGCGCGCGGCATTGACGAGCATCGGCGGCAGGATCACCGCGAGCGCGGGCAGCGGCCCGGCCAGCGCGACGGCGATCAGCGCCAGTGCGGCGGTCGCGTCGAAGGAGATGCCGCTGGGCAGCGGCACGTCATGCCAGATCGCGATCGTCGCCAGCGCGAGCAGCACGAGGAGCAGCCCCGGCTCGCTCCAGTCCGACGCGGGCGCGAGCAGCAGGAACGCGGGCACCAGCGCCAGTACCGCCAGCCCGTGCGCCATCAGGCCGGCGCGCTCGCGCGTGGTCAGCCCAGGGGTTCTCGCAGCCGGCACAGCTCGACTCATATCAGTCCTTCTCGGCATGCCGGGGCGATCGCTTTACCGATCTCGCGGGCTTGCGGACTAGCAGCGGAAGCCGCTCATGGTTCCCTCCCAGGTCGGCCGGCGCCGTGCCGGCGGTCAACTGACGAATCAACGTAGGCCGGGGCGCTTTCATGACGACCCCATGACCACGGTCGTCCAGAGGGCGCCCGGACTTGAGGCCCGGGCCCGCGGAGCCGTCCACCAGGCCGCCATGCGAATCGCCTGAGAGCAACGCCACGTAGTCTTCCCGGACGACGAGCGCTGGAGCAGAAGGAGCCACATGATGGGGAGCGCGACGATCACCTTCCGGGTCGAGGACGCCGAGCGCGACGAGCTGGTCGCCCGCGCCGAGCGCGACAAGGTGAGCCTTTCCGACTACATCCGAGTGCGGCTCGGGCTACGCGGGCAGGGGCCGCAGGCCGGCGACGACGTCGAGATCGCTCCCGCCGGCGGCGCGCTGCAGGAGCAGCTCGCCGACCACGACCGGCGCCTGCGCGTGCTCGAGGTCGAGCACGCCCGGCGGGCGGCCGGCACGGGCTGATCAGGACAGGGCGCGTATCACCCGGCTGCGCCGCCCGTCACAACGGCCCACGGTGCCACGGCCCCGTGACGGCGCAGGTCATCCCCTCGACCGCGTCCTCGTCGAAGCGCGCACGGCCGAAGATGTTGAAGAACAGCGTCCGGCCACTCGGGCTGAAGCAGCACCCCGCGAGCTCGGACTCGTTGAGGACGTTGACTGCGAACTCGAAGGCCTGCCCGCGCCGCGTGAGGCCGATCAACCGGTTCACGTTCGTGATCTCCGGCGCCAGCGGGTGCGTGTCCCCGTCGTCCGAGGAGGCGTCGTCCTCGCACGCGATCAGGCCGCCGCGCGGCGTCACCGTCAGGTTGTCGGGCGAATCGAGCTCCGCGCCTGCGGGCGACTCGTAGAGGAGCACGAGCACGTCGCCGTCCCGGCGCGACCGGTAGGCCCAGACCTGCCCGAACCCCTCGGCGTAGCCGTCCGAGTTGACGTCGCCGTTCTTGACGTCGCCGCCGCTGGTGGAGACGAAGAAGATCGTGCCGTCGTCCTCCCAGCAGCCTTCGAGGCGGTTGAACGTCGCGCCGCCCTTCGCCCGTCCCTGGTTGAACGTGCTGCGCGGGTCCTTGACGCCGGTCAGCTCCGGGTCTGGCTCGTCGATGTCGACCCACACCACGGGCAGGCGCTCGCGACGACGGCGGCCCTCGCGCAGGTCGACCTGAGGCTGACCTCGGATCGCAAGCATCTGCAGCTTGCCACCGGCGGCCAGGTCGTCGGGGTCGTCGGGGATGTAGCGATAGAAGCCCGCCCCCACGCCCGTACCGGGATCCTCGGTCTCGTAGACGATGCCCGTGCGCTGGTCGACGGCGGCCGCCTCGTGCGAGAACCGGCCCGCGTGGAGGATCGGCACGCCGACCTCGAGCTCGTCCGGACCGCGGCGGACCGGCGTCTCGAAGAGGTAGCCGTGGCGCTTGGGGAAGCGCTCGGCCGGGTCGCTCGCGTCCGGCCCGCGGACGCTCTCCTCGCCCGTGAGCCAGGAGCGGCGCCGGTATGAGATCCCGCCCGCACAGTTGACCGTCGTGCCGTTGAGGCTGACGAAGTCCCGCACGAGCTCGCGCCGGCGCTCGTCGTAGACGAGCGTCGTCGTGCCGCCGTAGGCGTCCGGGTCGTACCTGGCCGCCGGATCTCCGAGCACTCCGCCGGTGACGCCGACCGGGTTGCGGTCCTCCGAGTTCCGGATCAGGCGCACGTGGTGGCGGTGGCGCCGATGCCTGCGGTGGTGGCGGTGGCGACCGCCACCGAAGGCGCCCATCCCGTCGAGCGCGAGCGGCGTCGGGTTGCCGTCGGACATGATCGAGCCGGTGTGGCCGAAGGTCACGTAGCTGAAGCCCGCCGGCAGCGCCAGCACCTCGATGCCGCGCTGGTCGCGCTTGCGCCGCAGCGGGCCGTAGGGCTGGGCCTGAAGAAGGCGCCGCGCGCCCGACGTGTCGGCGGCGACAAGCCGCTCGATCGCTCCCGCGCTGAGCATCCCCCCGCCGACGACGGCCGCTCCACGCGAGATGAACGTCCTGCGGTCGAGCCCCGCCTCCATCCCGTCCTCCCTAAGCCGGTGTGTAGAGGCCTGTACCCAGCGCTGTCGCCGCTAATCCGTCTCCGCGGGCTGAAATCCGCGGGCGCAGTACGCTCGAGACGGTGGCGGTAGCCGAGCCGACGACCGAGCGCATCGAGGCGGCGATCCTCGCGTTGCTCGCGGAGCGCGCCCCGGGCAGGACCATCTGTCCTTCCGAGGCCGCGCGCGTGCTCGCCGGGGACGACGATTTCCGCCCGCTGATGGACGCGGTGCGCGCCCAAGCCTGGGCGATGGCCGCTCGGGGCGAGCTCGAGATCACTCAGCGCGGCCTGCCGGTGCAACCGGACGGGCTGCGCGGGCCGATCCGCCTGCGCAGGCCGACCGGGCGCGCTCGCGGCCGAGTGTCGCGTCAGGGCCGTGGGTACTGATCCGGGATGCGCGCTCTCACCTGGCACGGCAATCGTGACGTCCGCGTCGACACGGTCGACGATCCCATCATCGAGCAGCCGACGGACGCGATCATCCGCGTCACCTCGTCGGGCCTGTGTGGCTCGGACCTGCACCTCTACGAGGTGCTCGGCGCGTTCATCGACTCCGGTGACATCCTCGGCCACGAGCCGATGGGGATCGTCGAGGAGGTCGGCTCCGCGGTCCAGCAGATCGCCCCCGGCGACCGCGTGGTGATCCCGTTCAACATCTCCTGCGGGCGCTGCTACATGTGCGACACCGGACTGATGACGCAGTGCGAGACCACGCAGACGCGCGAGTACGACACCGGCGCAGCGCTCTTCGGCTACACCAAGCTCTACGGGCAGGTGCCCGGCGGCCAGGCGGAGTTCCTGCGCGTGCCGCAGGCGCACTTCGGGCCGATCAAGGTGCCCGAGGGACCGTCCGACGACCGCTTCGTGTACCTCTCCGACGTGCTGCCCACTGCCTGGCAGGCGGTCGCCTACGCCGACGTGAAGCCCGGCGACACCCTGCTCGTGCTGGGGCTCGGGCCGGTGGGCGAGATGGCCACCCGCATCGCGCAGCAGCAGGGCGTCGAGCACGTGCTGGCAGTCGACCTGGTGCCCGACCGACTGGAGCGCGCTCGCTCCCACGGCGTGCAGGCGCTCGACCTCCAGGAGCACGACGACCTTGCGGCGGTCGTGCGCGAGCAGACGGGCGGCCGCGGACCCGACGCGGTGATCGACGCCGTCGGGATGGAGGCGCACGGCGCGCCGGTCGGGAAGCTGGCGCACAAGCTGGCCGGCCTGCTGCCGGACGTCGCCGCCCAGAAGCTGATCGAGACCGCCGCGATCGACCGCATGGCCGCGCTGAGCAGCGCGTTCGAGCTCGTCCGCCGTGGCGGCACCGTGTCGGTCTCGGGCGTCTACGGCGGCGCGGCCAGCCCGATGAACCTGCTGCAGATCTTCGACAAGCAGATCCAGATCCGCGTCGGCCAGGCCAACGTCAAACGCTGGATCGACGATCTGATGCCGCTCGTGACGCGGGACGACGATCCGCTCGGCACCGAGAGCTTCGCGACGCATCACGTGGCGCTCGAGGATGCGCCCGACGCCTACGAGAAGTTCCAGAAGAAGGAGGACGGGTTCTTCAAGGTCCTCTTCAAGCCCGAGCTGGCAGCCGCGTAGGGCGGCGCACGGGATGCTGGTCAGCGGCGCCTCGGACAGTCCGCTACGGCGCCGCTGATCGCTTCTGCTCGCCGATCCACGACAGCACGTCGCGGGAGTGGTTCAACACCGTTCCGTCGGGCAGCTTGAGCGCCGGCAGCTTCGTGTCGCCTGTGGCCTCACTCAAGTCCTCGCGCGAGCCCTTGCGCAGAAACGGGATCGGACTGCCGTGGGCGGCGACCACCTTGTGATACTCGATCCCCGCTTCGCGCAGCGCCTCCTGCACGCGCCGGCAGGGATGGATGCGGGGGCCTCCGTCGTCGCCGTGACAGACGAACAGCGTCGGGAGCTCAGGCACCGGCTCCATCATGCTGCACCGCGTCCGGCCGCGCACCGTCGCCGTCGCCGTCCGACTCGCCGCGCTCGAAGTAGAAGGTCTCGAACACCACGTTCGCGTCCGGGTCGACCGCGCTCGCGAAGGCACGAACCTTGCGCAGGACGATGGTCTCGATGGCTTCGACGAACTCGTTCCAGGTCGCGACCTGGAACGACGTGCGCGCGTCGCGGACGCTGTCCTGCATCCCCATGTCGACCAGCTTCAGCTCGGCGGGGAGCAGCACCTCCTCCAGCACGCAGACCAGCGTGTCGGGCCCCGCGAAGTTCGACCGGGCGCTGGTCGGCCCGCGCCCGAACTGCTCCTTGTGCAACCTGACCATCGCGTTCGACACATCCTTCAGTGCCGAAGCGCCCTGCTCTCGG
Organism: Solirubrobacteraceae bacterium; assembly: GCA_035645355.1. Classification (GTDB taxonomy): domain Bacteria; phylum Actinomycetota; class Thermoleophilia; order Solirubrobacterales; family Solirubrobacteraceae; genus DASQMT01. Next base: position 4,854 of record DASQMT010000252.1, read on the forward strand.
GGAGCCACCATGCTCCGACCGCCTTCCGGCTCCCTCGAGGAGTACGGCGCAAAGGGGCGGAGGAAGAGAAGTACCCCGGTGCGATGCCGCTGTCCCAGCATAGCGTCGCTGACGGATCATCCCGCTGGCGAGCCGGCGCGTATCTCTCACGATGAACAGCGATACGCAGACTGACGTCGCGGCCCGCGCGGCCTCTCCGGTGAAGGCGAAGCCCGAGCCGCCCAAGGTCGTCAAGAAGCTCGAACGGCGTCGCGAGACCCATCGCGACCACGGCAGGGTCTACCGCGCCGCCTTCGTCGTCGCGGGCGCGGTGATCGTTCTCTGCGGGTTGGCCATGCTCGTCCTGCCGGGACCCGCGTTCCTCGTGATCCCGATCGGACTGGCGATCCTGTCGCTCGAGTTCGCCTGGGCCGGGCGCCTGCTCGACACGGCGCTCGTGCAGGCCGACCACGCCAAGGAGAAGGCGGCCAACACCAGCCCGCGCCAGAAGATCCTGACCGGGGTGGCGATCGCCGCCGCGGGGGCCGCCTTCGTCGTCGTCGCGATCATGTACGACATTCCGGTGCTTCCGGTCTGAGACAGCCCGTCTCGCAAACCCCACGCTACGGCCTTGTGCTCCCGGGCCGACATGGGTGCCCCGCCGCGCTCGGCGACGGCCGTTTGCGGCAGGCTCGTACTTCCGCCGCAGCCGGTACCAGTGTTCGTCGGGCCGCAAGAGCAGCTCCAACGGCTTGACGTGGTCGACGCCGGCGAACTCCATCAGCGGCGTGGCGCCCTCTAAGTGAGGTGACGAGGACCCTCGCTCGCGTTCGGAGCCAGTCCCCGACTGCGCGCACGCCGTGGAGCGGGCGACAGCCGAGGCCTACGCGCCACCCTTTCAGGGCATCAATGATCCGTTGTGGCGCTGGTCGCGAAGGGAGCGACTGACAACAACCCACGGGGACGGCGCTGGGCGCCGCCAAGGGCGCGCATATGTCGGACGGATTCCAGCCGGTCTATCGGACGATGGAGGCCGAGCTGCACGACCAGCCGGCCAGCACCAGGCGGCGCTTCGTCGCCAGCACGGCGGCCGCGGTGGCCGGCGCCGGGATCCTGGGAGCGCTGCCCGCACGTGCGCTGGCGACGCACAACGACGTCCAGACGATCCTGAACGTCGCGGCGAGCGCGGAAGTGCTCGCGACGATCGTCAACACGGTCGGCTGGCAGCGCGGGCTAGGTGGCGATGCCGTCACCCAGCGCAACATCGCCGCTGCCGCACAGGAGGAGCTGCGCCACTACGACGTGCTGGCG
>DASQMT010000253.1:0-6270 GCA_035645355.1 Solirubrobacteraceae bacterium
CACGAGCAGGTGCTCGCGGCCTGCTCGGTGGCCGGGCACGAGGACGCCGAGAGCGCGGAGCTCTCTGGTCGCGTCGCGGGCGCGGCCGCCGCGCTGGCGCTCGGCTTCGGTGGCGCGCTCGGGAGCGGCGACGGCGTCGCGCGCTCTCTCGCGGTGGATGACGGCGCCGACGCCGCGCAGACCCTCGAGCAGGACCGCGCGCGCCTGGCTCAGCGCCCCGCACCCGCGCCGGTCGCCACGCCACCGGCGCTCGCGCGCGACCGTGAGAAGGGCGGCAAGGCGTTCGTCGACCTCGACGAGGACGTGACGACGAAGGACATCGGCCTGGCCGCCGCGGAGGGCTATGACTCGATCGAGCTGTCCAAGCGCTACACGACGGTCACGATGGGCCCGTCGCAAGGCCGCTTCTCGCAGCTCGCGTCGATCCGCGCGCTGGGCGCCCACACCGGCTTGACGGTCGCCGAGGTCGGGATGACCACTGCCCGGCCTCCGTGGGTCAGCGTCCCGATGGGCGTGCTCGCCGGGCGCCCGTTCGAGCCCGCCAAGCGCTCCGCCATCCACGGGCGCCAGCGCGAGCAGGACGCGCACGTCAAGTGGGCCGGCGACTGGCGCCGCGCCTACGATTACGGCGATCCGGAGGGCGAGGCGCTGGCCGTCCACCAGAGCGCCGGGGTGATCGACGTCTCCACGCTCGGCAAGCTGCTCGTGCGCGGGTCCGGCGCCGGGGAGCTGCTCGACCGGCTCTACCCGAACCGATTCTCCAACCTGAAGCCCGGCCGCGTCCGCTACGGGGTCATGACCTCGGACGCCGGGCGGATCATGGACGACGGCACGATCTGCCGGCTCGACGATGACACCTTCTACGTCACGACGACCTCGAGCGGCGCGGGAGCGATCGAGGAGTGGTTCGGCTGGTGGCTGGCGACCTGGGACCTCGATGCCCGCGTCACCGACGTCACCCAGGCGTTGTGCGCGGTCAACCTCGCGGGGCCCAAGGCGCGCGAGATCCTCGCCGGCCTGACCGACCTGGACGTGTCGCCGGAGGCGTTCACGTACCTCGACGGCAAGCGCGCGCGGGTCGCGGACGTCAATGCGCTGCTGCTGCGGATCGGTTTCGTCGGCGAGGTCGGATACGAGATCCACTTTCCATCGGCCTACGGCGAGCACGTCTGGGACGCGCTCGCCGCCGCCGGCGCCAGGCCGTTCGGGCTGGAGCCGCAGCGCGTGCTGCGGCTCCAGAAGCTGCACGTGATCGTCGGCCAGGACACCGACTCGGAGTCGACTCCCTACGGCGCGGCGATGCCCTGGATCGTGAAGCTCGACAAGGACGAGGACTTCATCGGCCGCTGGGCGCTCGAGCATGCCGCCGAGCACCCGGCCGAGACCGCGTTGGTGGGCTTCACGATGGCCGGCGGGCACGTCCCGACCGAGGGCGCCGTGGTGCTGTCGGACAACGGCGGGCCGATGGGTCAGGTCACCTCGTCCCGGCGCTCGCGCCAGCTCGGCCGGGTGATCGGCATGGCCTGGGTGCCCGCGGCGCTCGCCTCGGATGGCGCGGCGATCACGATCTCCGACGAGGGCGCCCAGCATGCCGCGACGGTCACGACCGTGCCGTTCTACGACCCCGATGGCGAGGTGCTCCGCTCGTGAGCCTCGAGTTCCTCTCCGTCGGGGCGGCCGGCGCGGTCGCTCGCTCGCCGATGGAGCGCCAGGCGCGCGCAGCGGGCGCGAGCGTCGAGCTACGCGACGGCTGGAACGTCGCGATCGCCTTCGCGGGCGAGCCGGCGAGGTTGGCGAACGTCGGCTTCGCGGACTGCTCGCACCTGCCCAAGTTCGAGCTGCAGGGTGACCTGCCAGCGCTCGAGTTCGGCCGCGCGACGGTCGACGGCGACAGAACCTGGCTGCCCATGACCGCGACGCGTGCGCTCGTGATCGGCGGCGAGCAACCCGACCGCGCGCTCGACGTGACGACCGCCTTCGCGGCGCTGCGGCTCGCCGGCCCGCTGGCGCGCGAGACGTTCGCGCGCTTCACCGCGATCGACCTGCGTCCGCAGGTCACGCGCCCCGGCGACTGGCGGCCCGGGTCGGTCGCGCGCACGCCCGGTGGGATCCTCTGCGAGGCCGAGGATCGCTACCTGATGCTGTTCGGCGCCGCGCTCGGGCAGTATGTGTGGACCGTCGTCGACGACGCCGCGCGCAAGCTGGGTGGCGGCCCCGTCGGCTTCGATGCGCTGGTGGAGGCGAGAGCCGGTGCTTGACATCTTCCGCAAGCGGCGCATGTGGCGGCCGCGTCCCGACCTCAAGAAGCGCTACGACGTCGTGATCATCGGCGGCGGCGCGCACGGGCTCGCGACCGCCTACTACCTCAAGCAGCGTGGAATCACCGACGTCGCGATCCTCGAGAAGAGCTACATCGGCTCGGGCGCCGCGGGCCGCAACACCACGATCCTGCGCTCGAACTACAAGACGCCCGAGGGCGCGCGCTTCTACGACGCCTCGATCAAGCTCTACGACAGGCTGTCGGCGGAGCTGAACTTCAACCTGCTGTTCAGCAAATGCGGCCACCTGACGCTCGCCCACACCGACCGCGCGATGTTCGTGATGGCCAACCGCGCGGAGGTCAACCGGCTGCAGGGCATCGACTCGCGCCTGATCGGCCCCGACGAGGTGCAGGCGCTCGCCCCGGCGATGGACGTCTCGGATCACGCGACGCATCCGATCATGGGCGCTCTGTATCACCCGCCGGGCGGCATCATCCGCCACGACGCCGTGGTCTGGGGGTTCGCCCGTGGCGCCGACGCCGGCGGTGCGGAGATCCACCCCTACACGGAGGTCACCGGCCTGGAGAAGGCCAACGGGCGGATCACGGCGGTGCGCACGAATCGCGGGCGCATCGAGGCCGGTCAGGTGGTCAACGCGACGGCCGGCTGGAGCACGCTGATCGCCGACATGGCGGGCGTGCCGCTGCCGATCACGACGCACATCCTGCAGGCCTGCGTCACCGAGCCGGTCAAGCCGCTGCTCGACGTCGTGATCGTCTCCTCGCAGATGCACGTCTACCTCTCCCAGACCGACCGCGGAGAGTTCGTGATGGGCTCGGAGATCGAGCCCTGGACGACCTATCGCATGAACGGGACGCTCAACTTCCTGCAGGACCTCACGCGCCACACGCTCGAGCTGTTCCCCCAGCTCGAGCACGCGCGCATCCTGCGCGCCTGGGCCGGACTGTGCGACCTCAGCCCGGACTACTCGCCGATCCTCGGCAAGACCGAGGTCGAGAACTTCCATGTCAGCACGGGCTGGGGCACCTACGGCTTCAAGGCCGCGCCGATCGTCGGCCAGACGCTCGCGGAGCTGATCGACACCGGCCGCCAGCCCGACCTGATCGAACCGTTCAAGCTCGAGCGCTTCTACGAGGACAAGCTCGTGTCCGAGCTTGCCGCAGCAGCCGTCAGCCATTGACCCCGGAGGGGCGACACACATGAAGAGCAGCCTGGAGATCGCACAGGAAGCGGAGCTCGTGCCGATCGAGACGATCGCCGAGTCGTGCGGCCTCCAGCCCGAGGAGATCGAGCCCTACGGCCGCTTCAAGGGCAAGATCGCGCTGAGCGTGATCGACCGGCTCTCCGATCAGCCGGACGGCAAGCTTGTGTGCGTGACCGGCATGACGCCGACCAAGGCGGGCGAGGGCAAGACGACCACGCTGGTCGGTCTCACGCAGGGGCTCGGGCACATCGGCAGGAAGCCGGTCGCCTGCCTGCGCGAGCCGTCGCTCGGTCCGGTGTTCGGCATCAAGGGTGGCGCTGCCGGCGGCGGCATGACACAGGTCGTGCCGATGGAGGACCTCAACCTCCACTTCACGGGCGACATCCATGCGATCGGGGCCGCCAACAACCTGCTCGCGGCGATGCTCGACGCGTCGATCCTGCATGGCAACCCGCACAAGATCGACGCGCTGCGCGTCGGCTGGCGCCGCGCGCTCGACATGAACGATCGCGCGCTGCGCAGCATCGCGGTTGGTATGGGCGGGCGGGCCAACGGCTACCCGCGCGAGTCGGGCTTCGACATCACCGCCGCCTCGGAGGTGATGGCGATCCTGGCGGTCGCGCGCGACCTGCAGGACCTGCGCAAGCGGCTCGGCGCGATCACCGTCGCGCAGTCCTTCGACGGCGGCAGGTCGATCACGGCCGAGGACCTCGGCGCGGCCGGGGCTATGACGGTGCTGCTCAAGGACGCGATCAAGCCGAACCTGATCCAGACGCTCGAGGGCCAGCCGTGCCTGATGCACTGCGGGCCGTTCGCCAATATCGCCCACGGCAACAACTCGCTCGTCGCCGACCAGGTCGGCATGAAGATCGCCGACTACGTCGTGACGGAGTCAGGCTTCGGCTCCGACATGGGGATGGAGAAGTTCTTCGACATCGTCTGCCGCTTCGGCGAGCTGACCCCGAGCGCCGTCGTGCTCGTGACCACCGTGCGCGCCATCAAGCACCACGGCAACGTCGAGGACGACCCGCGCGTGGACCGCTCGCAGGCGCTGCGCGCGATCGAGGTCGGGATGGCGAACGTGCGCCGCCACATCGGGATCATCAAGGAGTTCGGCATGCCCGCGGTGGTCGCCGTCAACCGGCGCCCGGGCGACACGAACGAGGAGGTCGAGCTCGTCAAGCGCCTCGCGCTCGAGGCCGGCGCGTTCGGCGCCGAGGCGAACGAGGGCTTCGCGCGCGGCGGCGCCGGCGCCGCGGACCTGGCGCAGGCGGTTGTCGCGGCGTGCGAGGAGCCGAACACGTTCAAGCCGCTGTACGCCGACGACGAGCCGATCCAGGACAAGATCGAGGCCGTCGCGAAGCGGGTCTACGGCGCCTCGGACGTCTACTTCTACCCCGAGGCCGAGAAGAAGCTCTCGCAGTTCACCGCCGACGGGCTCGGTCACTTCCCGGTCTGCATGGCCAAGACCCACCTGTCGCTGTCGTCCGACCCGACGATGCTCAACGCGCCCGAGCACTTCACGCTGCCGGTGCGCGACATCCGCGCCTACACCGGCGCGGGGTGGCTGGTGCCGCTGTGCGGCGACATCACGCAGATGCCCGGGCTCGGCAAGACGCCGGCCGCCCTGAACGTGGACATCGACGCCGAGGGGCGCACCGTCGGGCTCTTCTAGCCGATCGCACGATGGCGGCCGCGTACCCGCAGCGACCCTCGCTGGTGGACGACACCGAGCTGGCGCTGCGGGCCTGGCTGGCCACCGGCGCGCGGCGGGCCGGTGATCGGCTGCCGCCGGAGCTCGAGCTCGCGGCGATGCTGGGCGTTTCACGTGGAACACTGCGCACGGCGCTGGATCGACTCGCCGACACCGGCGAGATCACGCGCCGCCAGGGATCGGGCACCTACGTCGGCAAGGCGGTGCGCCCGACCGCGTTCCACGAGGGGCTCGAGGTGCTGCGGCCGTACTCGGAGCTGGCCCAGCGCCGTGGTGTGGTGCTCGGCGTGCGCGACCTGGAGATCCTCAAGCGGCGCCTGGGCAGCGAGCTGGCCGGCGTGTTCGAGTCCGAGCCGGACACGCTCGCCTGGACGGTCACGCGCACGATCCTGGCCGACCGCGAGCCGGTCGCGGTGATGCGCGACGTCGTGCGCCCGGGCATTGCGCTGCCGCCCGAGGAGGTCGTGCGCGACGTGATCGCGGCCGGCGGGATGGTGCTCGACGTACTGCTCGGCATGGGCATCGGCATCGCCTTCGCGGTCACGCGCGTGCGGCCGCTGCTGATCAGCCGCCGCGAGGCGGTCGGGCGCGCGCTCGGGGTGAAGGGCGCGACCGCGGTGCTCGAGCTCGAGGAGATCATGCACCTCGCCTCGGGCGAGGCGGTCCAGCATTCGTCCGACACGTTCGCGCCGGGCGGCATCGACCTGCAGGTGCGGCGCAACCTCGAGGTCGCCGCGCCGGCGCCGCTCGTGCGGTCCGCCGTCCGCGTCTGACCTCCTACGGCTGCCCGCACCGGCAGTCGACGGATCTCCACCTATCCGGAGTGCTGGGACCGCGCGAGCATCGCCGGCCATGGAGATGAACCAGACGCTTACAACTGCCGCTGGCGCCGACGAGCTCGCCGCCGTCCTCACCGGCGCCGTCGTCACCCCCGGCGACGAGGGCTGGGACCGGGCGCGCCAGGCATGGAACCTGGCCGTCGACCAGCGGCCCGTACTCGTGGCGCTGCCCGCGGACGCCGACGACGTGGTCGCGATCGTCGACTGGGCGCGCGCCAACGGCTTCCGGAT
>DASQMT010000254.1:0-2807 GCA_035645355.1 Solirubrobacteraceae bacterium
GCTTCCGCGGCATCAACGTGACGCTCCCGCACAAGCAGGTCGCGCTCGCGATCGCCGACGAGGCGACGCCGACCGCGGTCGCGGTCGGGGCCGCGAACACGCTGACCTTCACGCCCGCGGGGACAGTCCACGCCGACAACACCGACGTGACAGGGCTGCTCGACTCGCTGCCGGTCGCGCCGGCCGGGATGCGGGCGCTGGTGCTCGGGGCAGGCGGAGCGGCGCGCGCCGCGGTTTACGCGCTGCGCAGCGCCGGAGCGGCCGAGGTGCTGGTCTGGAACCGGACGCGCGCACGCGCCGAGCAGCTCGTGGCCGACCTCGGCGGGCGCGTGGTCGATGCGCCGCAGAGCGCCGATCTGGTCGTCAACTGCACGAGCGTGGGACTGCGCGAATCGGACCGACCGTTCAAGAGCCTGCCGATCCAGGCCGATACCTGGGACGTCGGAACTTACTTGGCGGACATGGTCTACAGCCCCGGCGGCACCGACCTCCTCGAGCAGGCGAGACAGCGGGGAGCGACGGTGATCACCGGTCTGGAGATCCTGATCGCGCAAGGCGCAGCGTCGTTCGAGCGCTGGACCGGCATCACGGCATCACGGGCGGCGATGCGCGCCGCCGTCGACCAGCACCCCCACAGCCCATGAACTCACCGACTCAAGCGATGACGGCCCCCGGCAGGCCCGGGAAGGCGAGCGGCGTCAGCACGCCCTCGCGCCGCGGTGGCTCGGGACGCGTTCTCTCAGACGTGATCGTCGACCTCGGGTTCGTCGAGCGCGAGGCGATGGACGACGCCGTCGAGCAGGCGCGCACCGCCGGCTCGGCCGCCGAGCGGGTGCTGATCTCCACCGGTGCGATCACCGAGAGCGACCTGGCGTGCGCCGTCGCGGAGCGCTTCGGCCTCGACCACTTCGACCTGCGGGTCTACCGCGTCGACCCGGACGCCGCGAAGCTGGTCAGCCCGGCGGCGATCAAGCGCTACCAGGCCGTGCCGGTCGCCTTCGCCTCCGACCGCACGCTGCTCGTCGCGATGGCCGACCCGGCGAACGTGCTGGCCGTCGACGACATCGCCGTGATGACCGGCTACGAGGTGCGTCCCGCCGTCGCCTCGCCGTCCGACATCGCGTTCGTGCTCGAGCGCATCGCCGATCCGAGCTGGGGCGTCGGCGACGGCGCGGCTCCCGAGCCCGAGCCGCTCGACGACGAGCTCTCCGAAGCAGCGCCCGCCAAGGCGGCCGGCCCGCTCTTTGACCTGACACCCCAGACCGTCAACTTCGGCGCCTCGGGCGAGGACGCGTCGGTCATCCAGCTCGTCCAGCGCGTGATCTCCGAGGCCGTCGAGCGCGGCGCCTCCGACATCCACTTCGAGCCCCAGGAGGAGGAGATGCGGGTCCGCTACCGCATCGACGGCGTCCTGCAGGAGGCCGCGATCGTGCCGGTCTCGGCGGTTCCGGCGGTCACGTCGCGGATCAAGATCCTCTCCGACCTCGACATCGCCGAGCGCCGGGTCCCGCAGGATGGGCGCGTCTCGACCCAGGTCGGCGACAAGGCGATCGACCTGCGCGTGGCGACGCTGCCGGCCCAGTACGGCGAGAACGTCGTGATGCGCATCCTGGACTCGACCAAGGCGATGATCAGCATGGAGCAGCTCGGCATGCTGCCCCAGGCGCTGGAGCGCTTCACGAAGGCCTTCAGCCAGTCACACGGCGCGGTGCTCGTGACCGGCCCGACCGGCTCGGGCAAGTCGACCTCGCTCTACGCGGCGCTCAACGTGCTCAACACGGTCGAGCAGAACATCATCACGATCGAGGATCCCGTCGAGTTCCAGGTCGACGGCATCACCCAGGTGCAGGTCAACAAGAAGGCGGGCCTGACGTTCGCGGCCGGCCTGCGCTCGATGATGCGCGCCGATCCCGACATCATCATGGTCGGGGAGATCCGCGACCGGGAGACGGCCCAGATCGCGATCGAGTCGGCGCTGACCGGCCATCTCGTGCTCACCACGCTGCACACGAACGACGCGCCGGGCGCCGTCTCGCGCCTGATCGAGATGGGCATCGAGCCGTTTCTCGTCGGCTCGGCCGTCGACTGCGTCGTCGCCCAACGGCTCGCCAGGCTGCTGTGCGACGAGTGCAAGCGGCGGGTCACGCTGCCCGCCGAGATCATGCGCGGGAACGGCTTCAACGTCGGCCTGGACCTCGAGTGCTACGAGCCGGTCGGCTGCGCGCGCTGCGGCGGCTCGGGCTACAAGGGCCGGATCGGCCTCTACGAGGTGATGTGGGTGTCCGAGACGATCCGCTCGCTCGCCGTCGCCCGCGAGCCCGCCGAGGCGATCGCCCACGCGGCGGTTCACGAGGGCATGATGCGGCTACGCGAGGACGGGCTGGAGAAGGTCCGGCGCGGGCTCACCTCGATCGCCGAGATCGCGCGCGTCGCCGGCACCAAGTAGGGCCGCTCCGCGGACTACAGGTAGGCGTCCACGGTGCCGATACAGCCCACGCGATGAACTTCGACTTCTCCGAAATGCTCCTCGAGGTCGTCGCCAAGAAGGCGTCCGATCTCCACATCACCGCCGGCGCCGCCCCGATGCTGCGCCTCCGCGGCGGACTGATGCCCATCGAGGGCGCGCCACGCATGACGGCGACCGACACGCGTGAGATCATCTACACGATCCTCAACGGCTCGCAGCGTCAGCGCCTCGAGACCGACTGGCAGCTCGACTTCGCCTACTCGATCCCGGGTCACGCCCGCTTCCGCGTCAACACGTACTTCCAGCGCGGCACGATCGGCGCGGCCTTCCGCCTGATCCC
>DASQMT010000255.1:0-7034 GCA_035645355.1 Solirubrobacteraceae bacterium
AGCTGACCGTTGACGTGACGCCGGCGCCGGTCCTCGAGCAGGCCGTTCTGCGTCCGATCTTCGTACGGCGTTCGGCTCCGACGAACGGGCTCGCGATCGCCTCGCTCGTGTTCGGCGTCCTTTGGATGTGGTGGATCGGATCGGTGCTCGCGATCGTCTTCGGTCACATCGCGCTCAACCAGATGCAGCGGGCGCCGCACCGCCAAGCGGGCCGGGCGATCGCGATGACCGGTATGGCGCTCGGCTACCTCGGCCTGCTGCTGCCGATGCTGGGCGTGATCTTCGCCTACTCGGCGTAGCGTGCTCGCCCACGACACCGTCCAGGCCTGGCTCGATTCCTACGTGGAGGCCTGGCGCACCTACGATCCTGTCGCGATCACCGACCTCTTCAGCGTTGACGCGAGCTACGCATATCACCCGTACGACGAGCCGTTGCGGGGACGTGAGGCGATCGTCGCCGACTGGCTCGACGAGCGCGACGAGCCAGGGAGCTGGGAGGCGGCTTACCGACCGCTGCTGATCGCGGGCGACCGGGCGGTGGCCACGGGGGAAACGCGCTACGCGGACGGCCGGGTGTTCTCCAACCTGTACGTGCTGCGCTTCGACGAGGACCGTCGCTGCTCGGACCTCGTGGAGTGGTACATCGAGCAGCCGCGGGAATGAGCGGCGCGCGACTACCCTCTCTGGTCGAATGATCTCGACGAATCAGTTCAAGAACGGCAACCACATCGAGGTCGACGGCACGATCTTCAAGATCCTCGAGTTCCAGCACGTCAAGCCCGGCAAGGGCGGCGCGTTCGTACGGACCAAACTGCGCCGCACCGCGGACGGCGCCGTGATCGACCGCACGTTCCGCGCCGGCGAGAAATTCCGCTCGATCCGGACCGAGGCGCGCAAGATGCAGTTCCTCTACGCCGACGGGAGCGACGCCCACTTCATGGACGAGCAGTCCTACGAGCAGCTCGCGATACCCGAGCGCACGCTGCAGGAGCCGCTGAAGTGGATCCGGCCGAACGAAACCGTGGACCTGCTCTTCATCGACGAGCAGCCGTCCGACGTGCAGCTCGCGGCTTCGGTCGAGTTGGAGGTGACGCACACCGAGCCCGGAGTGCGGGGCGACACCGCCTCGGGTGGCGGTAACAAGCCCGCCACGCTGGAGACGGGCGCAACGGTCAACGTGCCGCTGTTCGTCAACATCGGCGACCGCGTGAAGGTCGACACGCGCTCGGGCTCGTACATGTCGCGGGCCTGAGGGCGAGCTACGCTGCGGCGGCCGATGTCCCGCCGCTCCGACCAGCGCCGCGCCGCAGTCTTCGCGCTCTACCAGCACGAGCTGACCGGTCGTTCGCTCGACGAAGTGTTCGAGCGCGATGCAGCCGGGTTCACCCGTGCGCTCGCCCATGCGACGGCGGACAATCAGGAGGAGCTCGACCTCGAGATCGCGCGGCATGCCGAAGGCTGGACGCTGGACCGGATCGCTCCGCTCGAGCGCGCGACAATGCGCGTCGCCCTGCTGGAGATGCTTCACCCAGAGCTGATCGAGGGCGAGCGTCCGATCCCGCCCGAGGGCGCGATCAGCGAGGCTGTCGAGCTCGCGAAGGAGTTCTGCGCCGCGCAGGCTCCGGGCTTCGTCAACGGCATCCTCGGGGCCGCGCTGCGCTCTCTGCGCGAGAATGACGCCCAGCGTGCCTGATCCCGACCTGCAAGCGCTCGTCGACCGACTCGAGCAAACCGCGACGGAGCTGCGATCCGGAGAGCTCGCGCCGGAGCGGGCAGCCGCGCTCGTCGACGAGTGCGCGCAGCTGGCGTCCGCCGCGGGCTCGGAGCTCGACCGGCGGATGCGGTCCGGCGAGACCGGTGCTGCCCTGCCACCGGGCCAGCTCGCGCTCGGATCGTGACCCCGCGCCCCGGCGCGGCAGCGGGCGCGCAGCTGACCACGGCCTATCCCGAGCACCTGCGCGCCGAGGTCGAGGCCTACCTCGGCCGCCTGATCTTCGTGCACGAGCCGGCGGCTGCCGGCCTCGGCGAGGCGATGCGCTATTCGCTGCTCGCCGGCGGCAAGCGGATCCGCCCCGTGCTGGCGCTCGCCACCGCGCGCGCGATCGGGCGCGAGCCGCGCGACGTGCTGCCGCTCGCAGGCGCGCTCGAGCTGATCCACACCTATTCGCTGATCCACGACGACCTGCCGGCGATGGACGACGACGACCTGCGGCGCGGACGGCCGACATGTCATGTCCGGTTCGGCGAGGACGTCGCGATCCTGGCGGGCGACGGCCTCTACGCCGAAGCGTTCCGACTCGTCCTGCACGAGCAGTCCGGTGACCCGGCAGCGGTGCTCGCCGCCGTCGCGGAGCTCGCGGACGCGACCGGGGTCAACGGCATGGTCGGCGGCCAGTACATCGACGTGCGCGGGATGGCGGACACGGGTGAGGCCGAGCTGCGGCGGTTGCACGAGCTCAAGACCGGCCGGCTCATCGGAGCATCGGTCGAGTGCGTCCTCCTGCTCGCGGGCGAGCGCGACCCATCTCCTACACTCTCGGACTTCCGTGCCTTTGCTGCTGAACTGGGTGTCCTGTTCCAGATCGTCGACGACATCCTCGACGTGACGGGAACCGATGCAGCGCTCGGCAAGCCAAGCGGTTCTGATGAGCGCCACGGCAAAGTGACCTACGTGAGCCGCTACGGACTCGAAGGGGCGCGCGCGCTGGCCGCGGAGTCTCATGGCAAGACGCGCGCCGCCTTGAGCAGGGCCACCGCAGGGTCGGGAGCGACGGAGCTCGAGCAGATCGCCGACTTCATCGCGACGCGTACGACATGAGGATCCTCGACCGAATCGAGCGTCCGCAGGATCTCCACGCCCTCTCGGAGGACGAGCTCGTGCAGGTCGCGCAGGAGGTGCGCGAGCTGCTGATCGACACGGTGGGGGAGATCGGCGGGCACTTCGGCGCCAACTTGGGCGCCTGCGAGATCACCGTGGCGCTGCATTCGCTGCTCGACTCCCCGACCGACAAGATCCTGTGGGACGTCGGCCACCAGGCGTACCCGCACAAGATCCTCACCGGCCGCCGTGACTCGCTCGCGACCATCCGCAAGTACGGCGGCCTCGCGCCGTTCTGCGCGATACAGGAGTCTGAGCACGACGTCATGGGCGCAGGTCATGCCTCCACGTCGATCGGGTACGGCGTCGGGATCAAAGAGGCGATGCGGCTCCGTCTCGCGCAAGACGAGGCCGGCACGGCCAGAGACGGGAAGGTCGTCGCGGTGATCGGCGACGGTGCGATGACCGGCGGCGTGGCGTTCGAAGCGATCCACCAGGCGGGCGGGCTGGGAACGCCACTCGTGGTGATCCTCAACGACAACGGCATGTCGATCGCTCCCAACGTCGGCGCGCTCTCGCGCTACTTCAACCGGGTGCGGCTCGAGCCGGGTCTCTGGAAGGCGCGCGAGGGCGTCGAGGAGCGCCTCACGAAGCTGCCCGCAGGGATCGGCTCCGCGTTCGAGAAGCTCGGCCCGCAGCTCAAGGAGTCGATCAAGGCGTTCTGGGCTCCCGGACTGTTCTGGGAGGAGCTCGACTGGGCCTACATGGGCGTCGTGGACGGGCATGACGTGCGCGCGCTGCGACACGCGCTGCGCGCCGCGTTCGAGGCCGAGCGTCCAGTCGTCGTGCACTGCGCGACCGTCAAGGGCAAGGGCTTCTCGCCCGCCGAGGACGGGGGGCTCGAGGGCATGGAGCAGTGGCACGCCGCCAAGCCCAACTCGATCGCCAAGCGCATGCCGGCGCCCTCCAAGCCGGCCTCGAAGCCGCCGACGGCACCCCAGTACACGCAGGTGTTCGGCGAGGCGCTGGTGGCCGAATGCCGCCGCGACAGCCGCGTCGTCGGGATCACCGCGGCGATGAACTCCGGCACCGGGCTGAACCTGCTCCAGAAGGCGATGCCCGAGCGCTACTTCGATGTCGGGATCGCCGAGCAGCAGGCGCTGCTGTTCGCCGCCGGGCTCGCCCTCGAAGGCGCGCGTCCCGTCGTCGCGATCTACTCGACGTTCCTCCAGCGCGCGTACGACCAGATCGTGCACGACCTCTGCCTGCAGCAGCTTCCAGTCGTGCTCGCGATGGACCGCGCCGGCCTGGTCGGGGACGACGGCCCGACGCACCACGGCGTGTTCGACATCGCCTATCTGCGCTGCCTCCCCAACATCGCCCTGATGGCGCCGCGCGACGAGGCGCTGCTGGTGAACATGCTGCACACGGCGCTGCATCACGATGCCGGGCCGGTCGGGATCCGCTACCCGCGTGGCGAGGCCGTTGGCGTCGCGCTCCCGTCGGTGCCTGAGTTGCTCGAGATCGGCACTGGCGAGATCCTGCGCGAGGGCGAGCGCGTGGCGATCGTCGGCTACGGCAGCGGGGTCGGCAAGGCGCTCGGCGCCGCGGATCTGCTGGCCGAGAGCGGGCTTGACGCGACGGTCGCCGACGCGCGCTTCGCCAAGCCGCTCGACACGGGCCTGCTGGCGCAGCTCGCCGCCGAGCACGACCTGCTCGTGACGGTAGAGGAGGGCGTGCTCTCCGGCGGCTTCGGCACCGGCGTGTGGGAGGCACTGTCGGATGGCGGTCTCACGCCTCGGATCCTGCGGGTCGGGCTGCCGGATCGCTACGTGACCCATGGCGCCCCGAAGCTGCTGCACGCCGAGGTTGGTTTCACCGCGGAGCAGATCGCGGAGCGCATCCATGCTGCCGTGCTCGAGCCGCGCGGCAGCATCGCCGCCGCCTAGCGGCCATCGCGCGGGCCTGTCGCCGTTTGCGCGAGATCCGCGCCGGCGGACGATCCGCTCGGTAGCGTTTGCGCGCCGATGGCCCGTGTACGGCTCGATCTCCTGCTCGCCGAGCGCGGCCTGTACCCGTCCCGCTCGCGCGCGGCGGCGGCGGTGATCGCGGGCGACGTGCACCTCGGGCCGGGTCGGCGCCGGGCCGAGAAGCCTGGACAACTCGTGCCTGCGGACGTCGAGCTCGACGTCGCTGCGCCGCCGCGCTTCGTGTCGCGCGGCGGCATCAAGCTCGCCAACGCGCTCGATGCGCTGGAGGTCGGCGTCACCGGACGCCGGGCGCTCGATGTCGGCGCCTCCACCGGTGGCTTTACCGACTGCCTGCTGCAGCGCGGGGCAGCGCATGTGATCGCGCTCGACGTCGCCTACGGAGAGCTCGCGTTCTCGCTCCGCGAGGACCCGCGCGTGACCGTCGTCGAGCGCGTCAACGCGCGCGCGCTCGACCCTGCGGAGCTGCCCTACCATCCCGACCTGATCGTCGCCGACGTCTCGTTCATCTCGCTGACGAAGGTCCTGCCCGCGTTGCTCGCCTGCGCGGCCGAGCGCTTCGATGCGCTCATGATGGTCAAGCCCCAGTTCGAGGTCGGCCGCGAGCGCATCGGCAAGGGCGGCGTGGTGCTCGACCCCGAGCTGCGACGCGAGGCGATCGTGGCCGTCGCGACAGCTGCGCGAGCGCAGGGAGCCACGGTTCTCGGCTTCGCCTCGTCGGGGCTGCCCGGGCCGGCGGGGAACCGGGAGACGTTCGCGCATCTGGCCGAGAGCGGCCGCGACGGCGCGCTGGGCGACCTCGACGAAGCGGTGCTCGCGGTGGAGCCATGATCCGGGTCGCAACCGTGCTCACGCACCGTCGCGCGGCGGACACGGCAGCGGCACTCGCTGCCCTGCTCGCAGCCGCCGCCCGCGCCGGCGTGACGCTGCGCTTCGATGCGGAGGAGACCAGCAAGCACGCACTCCGGGCGCAGCCGGGGATCGAGGTCGACACGCCGCTCACACGCGAAGCGGACCTGTGCATCGTGATGGGCGGCGACGGGACGATCCTCACCGCCCTGCGCGAGTACGCGGGGACGAGCGTGCCGATCTTCGCGGTCAACTTCGGGGAGGTCGGGTTCCTGGCGACGCTCGATCCCGACGGCCTCGATGCCGATTTCGACGTGGCTTTCACGGGCGCGTTCGACACGCTCGAGCTGCCCGGGATCACGGTCGGGCGGCCTGAGGGTACTTGGCTGGCGATGAACGACATCTCCGTCCACCGCAAGCCTGGGTTCCGCGTGGCCGATCTCGCCTACGCACTGGCGGGGGAGGAGATCGGGCGCGTGCGCTGCGACGGCCTCGTGGTGTCGACTCCGCAGGGCTCGACGGGCTACAACCTCGCCAACGGCGGGCCGGTGCTCGCCTGGGGAGTGGCGGGCTTCGTCGTGTCCTTCATCGCGCCGCATTCGCTCACGGCACGCTCGCTTGTCGTCGCGCCCGACGACCTGCTGACCATCAACAACCGCTCGCGCGAAGAGCCGGTGGAGGTGCACGTCGACGGGCGCCCGGTGGTCGGGCTCGCGCCGGGCGAGGACATCCACGTCGAGTTCGCGCGGACGACGGCGGTGCTCGCCCAGTTGCCGGGGGCGAGCTTCTATCACCGGCTGCGCGAGCGCTTCGGTCGCCTGGCGCGTTAGCAGCACCGGGAGAGCATCGGGTGAGGTCATGGGCCGAAGCCTCGCCGCTCATTCCGTGCACAGACAACGCCCGAATGTGCCGGATGCGTGCGGCAACTGCACCAACTCTGCGCATGACGCCGGGTCCGTCGGGGGCGACTGGTAGACCGTCACCTGTGTTGGAAGAGCTGCGTGTCGAGAATCTGCTCCTGATCGAGCGAGCCGAGCTGCGGCTCGCCCCGGGGCTGAACGTCCTGACCGGGGAGACCGGCGCCGGGAAGACGGTGCTCGCGCACGCGCTCGACCTGCTCCTGGGCGGCAGGCCGCGCGCGGGCATCGTTCGGCCTGGTGCCGCCGAGGCCTATGTCGAGGGCAGCTTCGAGCTGACCGACGCACTGTGGGCGGAACTCGGCGAGCGCATCCCGGACGACGCCGAAGAGCTCGTCCTCGCCCGGCGCGTGAGCGCCGAAGGCCGCACGCGCGCGTACATGAACGGACGCAGCGCGACGGCCGGTGAGCTGCGCGATGCCGGCGGCGCACTGCTGTCGTTCTACGGCCAGCACGAGCACC
>DASQMT010000256.1:0-9285 GCA_035645355.1 Solirubrobacteraceae bacterium
CCCCCGGTGTCGGCTGCGGTCGCCTTGACCACGGCCAGGCCTCCGAACCACCAGCGCGCTTCTCCCTCTGCGCTTGGCACTGCCACCGGGACCAGCGCCGGCGGTTGAGCGATCTGCTGTGTCATGACTCCTCCGTTGAACTCGGGTCTTACGCGGGACGGCAGGAGCATGCTCCGGACGGGCGCGCGGAGCATCGGTACGACTACCTATTCGGCTACGGGTATCTGGGAGCGCTCGCGAACGACGTAGGCGGCCGCCTCCGCGCGGCTGCGGAGCCCCAGCTTGGACAGGATGCTCGCGACGTGGTGCTCGGCGGTGCGACGGCTGATGTACAGGCGCTTCGCTATCTCTGCGTTCGAGCATCCCGTCGCGAGAAGGGACAGGACCTCGGCTTCCCGTCTTGTCAGTGTGCCGGTGCGCTTCGGCCATGATCGACCGCCGGCCTCGCCGAGCGTACGGAGCAGGTCGGCCGCCGCGTCGGCGTCACGCGACGCGCCGAGCCGCTCAAACGCTGCGAGCGCGAGCCGCGCGTCGACGAGCGCGCCGGCGGGAGCGTTCGTGGCAAGCGCCCTGGCAAGGTCGAGCTGTGCCCGGGCCGCCTCGAGCGGCATCTCGAGCGCCGCGAACGCGTCCAGTGCAGTCTGGAGATTGCAACGCGCCCGGTCGTCGCCTTCCGCGGCGCGAAATCTTCCTGTCTCGAGCTCGGCGAGCGCCCGTGCCCGGTCGTCGCCGGACCTCGTTGCGAGTTTCGTAAGGCGGTCCAACGGCTCCCTCGCCGCGTCGCGGTCGTCGCCAGCCAGGCGGACCTCCACGAGCAGCGCGAGCAACGGTGAGCACGCGGGACTCGAGTCACCCTCGCTCTCCAGGCACAAGCGGGCCAGGTCCTCGGCCAACGGCAGGTCGCCGCGCGCGAGCGCGAGCTGCGCCAGAACCTGCCGCGCGGCCGGGCGCGACTCATGGCCCTGGAGCAGGCGTTCCGCCTCGTCGTAACGCCCCTGACGCAGCCGCAGCCCGGCAAGCCGAATCAGCGGCGCGGGCCGCATCGCGCGGTAGCCGCCCTCGAAGACCCGGGCCGCGGCGAGCAGTTCCTCCTCCGCTTCCGCCCAGCGGCCCACTGCGATCAGGATCCCGCCGTAGTGCAGGCGGCAGGTAGGGGGCACGAAGTCGCCCCAGGCGACAAAGTGTCGCGCCGCGTCCATCCACTGCTCCGCGCGCCTGACGTCCGATGCACGCTCGCAGGCTCCGAGCAGCCTGCAGTAGATCGAGCCGACCGCATCGATGGCGGCGACCTCGCCGCTGGAGACGGCGGCCATCGCCTCGTCGATCAAGGACATGCCCTCCGCGACGCGGCCGGAGACCACGTAAGCATGGCCGAGCACGGCCTGAGCGGCAAACTCGAGGTCCTGATCGCCAAACCGTCTCGCGATCCTGAGCGCAGCCACCGCATGAGCCTCGCGCTCAACCGGGTCGTCGGTCCAGGGGGCACGATCGAGAGCGAGACGCCCGTGCTCCAAGCACTCCTCCACGCCCTCGAGCAGCCGCTCCGCTCGCGCCATCCAGCCGTTCGCGGCGGCCCTGTTGCCTCGGACCGCCCCGTGCAAGAACGCCAGCCAGCGCGCCGCCGCGGCGGCCTGCGCCGAACTCCCGCGGCGACGATACGCAGCGAACGCCCGTTCCTTCAGACGGACCGCTTCCTGGTGCTTTCCGCAAAAGTGGGCGGCATCGCTCAGGCCGTCGAGGATCTCCGCGGTCTCGCCGAGCTCGCGTGCCTGCTCAAAGCACGCACGCGCAGCCTTCCAGTCCGCTTTGGCAACCGCATCCCGGCCCTTCCGCACAAGTTCGTCAGACGTCTCCATGACGATCACAGCAATGATCCCAGGGAGATTCCCATCGCTCACATGCGGCCACGCCCGTCGGCCCGATCCGGAGTCATGAGAAGGCGACTCGACGTCCAGCCGACGCCACCAGTCCGCTCGCAGGATGCTCGGCGCGGCGGAACCACTCTGCCGACCGAGAGTCTCAGTCGCCGCGGCGGGCTCCCGAGCCGTATGGCCGACACCGCAGAGCATGTCGCACGGCGACGACCGGGCGGGAACGCGCTGACCGGTCACGAGATCCTGCTTCGGCTCTAGGCGGGCTGGCAGCTCGAGCGCCTCCTCACCAACAACGGCTCAGAGGTCGGCCGCCAAGCCTTCGGCTCCGAGCTCCCAGCGACGTCGCGCACGCCCAGATCCGCTCCGGACGCCCGCGGACCAATGGGCACGTCGAACGGCTCCACCGCACGCCTCGAAGACCGGTGGCGACCCGCCTTCGCTCGCTACCTGCACTCCGCTTCACCGGCCTGCGCCGCGACCTCGCCCGCTACTTGCACAACTACGACTTCACCCGATGAGCCGCACCTGGCGGCAAAACCCGGAATCTGTCCAGCCTAGTCGGCAGGCGCCGCTACGGTCGGGGCAGTGTCGCGGTCGCAAACAGGACTGCTCGCCGCCGTGGGCGCGTATCTGCTGTGGGGTCTGTTCCCGCTCTACTGGCCACTGCTCGAGCCGGCGTCTCCGGTCGAGATTCTCGGCCATCGGATCGTCTGGTCGCTGGTCTTGCTGGTCGTCGTGCTCGCCGTGACGGCCGGCTTCGCCTGGGTGCGGCGACTCAGCGCCCGCGTTGCCGCGCTGCTGACGGTCGCGGCCATCCTGGTGAGTGTCAACTGGGCCGTGTACATATACGGCGTCAACAGCGAACACGTGGTGGAGACGTCCCTCGGGTACTTCATGAACCCGCTGGTGACGGTCGTGCTCGCCATGGTGTTCCTGCACGAGCGCCTGCGCCGGCGGCAGGGGCTCGCCCTCGCGGTGGCCGTCGTCGGCGTGCTCGTGCTGACGATCGACTACGGCCGCGTGCCGTGGATCGCGCTGACGCTGGCCGTGACCTTCGGCTCATACGGGCTCGTCAAGAATCGGGCGGGAATCGATGGCCCGCAGAGCCTCGCGGTCGAGACGGCGGTCGTCGTGCTGCCCGCGTCGGCTTACCTGCTCTGGCTGGGCGGGACGGGAGACGGGACGTTCACGACCGAGGGACCAGGACACGCCGCGCTGCTGATCGGCGCCGGCGTCGTGACCGCACTGCCGCTGATGTTGTTCGGCGCCGCCGCCGTTCGCATCCGGCTGAGCACGCTCGGCCTGCTGCAGTACATGACGCCCACGATCCAGTTCCTGATCGGGGTGCTGTTCTACGGCGAGCCCATGCCGCTGTCGCAGCTGGTCGGCTTCGCGCTGGTGTGGATCGCCCTCTTGATCCTCGTGCTTGACGCCCTGGGCGCTGCACGGGCGCGCATGGCCGCTCCGGCGGCGGCGCCGGCCTGAGGGTCGTCCTGCGGCGATCGTCCGCGAGGCTTCTCGCCGGATGCCAGGCATCCGCGGCCGCGCGTCAGCCGGTTCGCCGGGGCTACCGCCTGCAGCCTGGGGATGCGGATGGACGTTGGTTGCGCGGGGTATTCGAAGCCCATGCCCGACACCGACGCCTTTCGCCCCCTCACCGATGCCGGCGCGTTCGCCGAGCTCGTCGGGCCGCTCCACATCGGCCCCGGCGACGTGCTGGGCGTGCGCGTCGAGGAGCGTCACCTCAACCGCGCCGGCATCGCGATGGGCGGCTTTCTGGCGACGCTGGTCGATGCGGCGCTGGGCCGTGCGATCCGCGCAGAGGCTGACGGCGACGCGTCCATCGCCACCGTCTCCCTGACCACCGACTTCCTGCGCCCGGCGCCGTCCGGCGCGTGGCTCGAGGCGCGCACGGCGGTCGAGCGGATGGGCGGCCGGCTCGCGTTCGCCGACTGCTCCGTCACCGCCGACGGACGCGAGGCCGTCCGCGCGCGAGCCGTGTTGGCCGTGGGTGCCGGCGACGAAGGCTGAGCCGCCGGACGGAAGGCGCGCCATGCTCGACGTCCGCATCGGCTTGTGCGGTTTCACGATGGCGTTCGCCGACTACGTGCGCGAGTTTCCGGTCGTCGAGGTTCAGCAGACCTTCTACCAACCGCCGGGCGACGCGACGCTGCTTCGCTGGCGCCGCACGGCCTCGCCGGGCTTCGAGTTCACGCTCAAGGCCTGGCAGCTGATCACCCACGAGGCGTCAAGCCCCACCTACCGGCGCTTGCGGCTCCCGCTCGGCACGCAAGAGCGCCGTGAGTGCGGCAGCTTCCGGCCGACGTCCGTGGTCCTCGCGGCGTGGAAGCGGACGCTCGAGTGCACGCGCCTGCTGCGTGCCACAGCGGTGCTACTCCAGTGCCCACGGAGCTTCCGCGCGACGCCGGAGAACGCCGAGCGGATGCGCGCGTTCTTCGCCGCCGTCGAGCGCCCTCGAGACGTCCGCATCCTGTGGGAGCCGCGTGGGCCCTGGCCGGCTGAGCTCGTGCGCGACCTGTGTCGCGAGCTGGACCTCGTCCACGTCGTCGACCCGCTCGCGAGCGCGTCGGTGACACCGGAGCGAACGTACTTGCGGCTGCACGGCGTCACCGGCGCTCGTCACGTGCACACCGACGACGAGCTGGCAGCGGTCGCCGCCACCCTGCCGGCCGACGGCACCGCGTACGTGCTCTTCAACAACCTCCCCCGGATCGCCGACGCCCGGCGCTTCGCAAAGATGGTCGGCGCGGCATGAGCCCAGCGGCCGGGCCGGTGGCGGTGAGTGTCGTCCCAAGTTCGGCGACGCCCTTTACAACAGCACGCTTGCAGATGCGCGAGCGAGGGTGAGGACAAGCGTTCGGTCTTGCCATCTAGCGCGCTGCGACTGCATCGCATAGCGCGGTGAGGTCGGCGGCGACGCGCTGGGGTGCCTCGATTACGGGCAAGTGGCTGACGTCGGCATAGATCACCAGCCGCGCGCCTGCGATCTCCGCCGCCATCGTTTCCTGGTCGGCGCGCGGGAGCAGCGAATCGCGCGCGCCCCACACGATCAGCGTGGGCGCGGAGATCCGGCCGGTGTCGAGCGGTGGTTCGGCGGCCAGCAACCCCTCGAACGCATCACGCCAGACGCGCGCCGGCACCTTGAGGTTCTCCTCGCAGAGCGCTGCCATGACCACCTCGGGCACCGCACGCGCGATCATCCCCTCGTTGAGCTCCCTGACCAAGGCTGCGTCGATCGGGTCCTGGAGCGTGGCGAGCACGTCGGCGAACCGGGGCCGCGGCCCGCGCAAGCTGCGCGGGGACCCGAGCAGCGCGAGACCGAGTGTCCGGCCCGGACGGTCGACGGCGAACCGCTGTGCCACGTAACCACCGCTCGATGCGCCCGCGAGCACGGCTGCGTCGAGTCCGACCGCATCCATGAACGCGCCGACATCATCGGCGAAGTCGCGCAGCTCGTAGCCATGCGCCGGCTTTGCGGCGTCGCCGTGCCCGCGCTGGTCGAACGCGAACGCACGGATCCGCTCAGGCAACGCGGCCATCACCTGGTCGAAGTACCGCAGCGAGTCCAGCCAGGCGTGCAGCAGCACAACCGGAACGCCATCAGGAGCGCCCTGCTCGACGTAGGGCAACTCGAGTCCATCCCGAAGCACGGCCAGATCCACGACGCACCGATCCTCTCAGCAGCACCAGGGCAGACGCGCCGGATTCACTTCCGGTCTGTCCTGGTAATCACCAGCGCATGAGCTCCGAGACCTGCGTCTTCAGCGTCAAGGCGTCGACGCCGTTGATCAGAACCTGGTAGCCCCGTGCCTCCATCACATGTGACTGCTCGGCGGTGAGGGCCGCTGCCCCGAGTGGCACCCCTCGGGCCTTGGCTGCCCGCTCGATGGTCTGCACGGCTTCCAGCATCGGCGCTGAGTTGAACTGGCCGAGTACTCCAAGAGCTGAGCTGAGGTCGAACTGTGCCATCACGATGAAGTCGATCTCAGGAACCGCCAGGATCGACTCGATGTTCTCCACTGCCTCGACGGTCTCGATCAACAGGCAGCAGACAATCCGGTCCCCCACGGAGGCGGCATAGTCGAGCAGCGGCGTTCCATACCGCGAATGCGCTACGAACGGTCCCCAACCACGTCTGCCCACGGGTGGGTAGGTGAGCAGCGAGACGCATCGCTCGGCGTCGCCGACCGTCCGGACCAGCGGGTAGACGATTCCCTCGGCGCCCGAGTCGAGGGCGATCTTGACCTCGGCCTCCTCGATGCCCGGCACCCGGACGAGCGGTGCGCAGCTCGTCCCGTTCGTCGCCGCGATCATCGCGTGCATGGTCTCGCGGCTGATCGGTCCGTGCTCGCGATCGATCATCACGAAATCGGCACCCGCCGACGCAACGGCCTCCGCGACGACAGCAGAGGGGATGACGCTGACGACGCCGCGCAGAATCGCGCCTGCCCTGAGGCGGTCCTTGAACGACATCGCCGCACCGTCGCATATCGAGACGGTAGGTGCCACTGCTGCTCTTTGACCTGCTGCGATGCGCGATGAGCGACACCGCGACCCGTCGGCGTGCTCCGGTGGACGGCGGCGCCGCCTTGCCCTGGCATAGTCCCGGCGATGGCCCGGATCGTCGTCACGCGCGGGCTGCCCGAGCCCGCTCTCGCGGCGCTGCGCGAGAGCGGCGCCGCCGTCTGGGTATCGGCAGCTGACCGGGCGCTCACGGTAGCGGAGCTCCACGAGGCCGTGCGCGGCGCCGACGCCGTGGTCACGATGCTCCACGACCGCGTCGACGCGGCCTTCCTGGACGCGGCCGGCGAGCGGCTGCGGGTGGTCGCCAACGTGGCGGTCGGCCACGACAACGTCGACGTCAAGGCATGTCGGGAGCGCGGAGTCGTGGTCACGAACACGCCGGGGGTGCTGGTCGACGCCACCGCGGACCTGGCGATCGGGCTGCTGCTCGCGATCACGCGGCGGCTGGGGGAGGGCGAGCGGCTGATCCGCTCCGGCGCGGGCTGGAGCTGGTCGATCGACTTCATGCTCGGTCGCGGGCTGCGGGGCCGGACGCTCGGCATCGTCGGCTACGGCGCGATCGGCCAGGCCGTGGCCGCGCGAGCACGTGCGTTCGGCCTGGAGATCCTCGTCACGCGTCGCAGCGACGGCGGCGTGACGCTCGGCGAGCTGCTCGAGCGCTCGGACTTCGTCTCGCTCCATGTGCCGCTTACGGACGCGACGCGGCATCTGATCGACGCATCCGCGCTCGCGCGGATGCGCCGCGACGCCTACCTCGTCAACACCTCGCGCGGCCCGGTCGTCGACGAGGCCGCGCTCGCGGCCGCGCTGCGCGACGGCGCGATCGCGGGCGCCGCGCTCGACGTGTTCGAGCGCGAGCCGGAGGTGCACCCCGCGCTGGTCGGGCTCGAGAACGTGGTGCTGGTGCCGCATCTCGGCTCTGCGACCGTGGAGACTCGCACGGCGATGGCGGAGCTCGCGGCGGCCAACGCGCTCGCCGTGCTCGCGGGAGAGGAGCCGCCGACGCCGGTACGGCAGCGGTGACCGGGGCTGTACGCGAAGTCCCCTTGCGGCATTTGTACGAATTTGTATACGATCGTTCCGTGTCCTTCGTCCTGAGCTGTCCCAACTGCGGGACGCGGGAAGTGACCGACTTCGGCTACGGCGGCGAGGTCAGCGTCCGACCGGCGTCGCGTCCCGACCGGCGGGAGCTCAACAAGTACAACTACTTCCGCCGCAACGTCGCCGGTGTGCAGCGCGAGTGGTGGTTCCATCGCTCGGGCTGCCGCGCCTGGTTCATCGCCGAGCGCGACACGACGACGAACGAGGTCAAGTTCACCGCGCTTCCGGGCGCGGCCGATGAGCCGCAGACGGCGGGAGCCGGCGGCGCGGCACCCGGCACGGCGTCGGCTGCCGCCGCCACGGCCGGTGGCCAGGGCGTGGCGACTTGAGTCGCCTGCCCGTCCAGCCCGGCGAGCGGATCGACCGCGGCCGGCCGATTCGCTTCACGTTCGACGGCAAGTCGATCCCCGCGTTCGAGGGCGACACGATCGCGTCCGCGCTCTTCGCATCCGGCCGGCGCACCTTCAGCCGCTCGTTCAAGTATCACCGCCCGCGCGGCGAGCTGTGCGGCTGCGGCCAGTGCGCCAACTCGCTCGTCCAGATCGGCGGGCGCCCGGGCGTGCGCGCCTGCGCCGAGCCGGTGCGCGACGGCCTGCGCGTCAAGCACACGAACGCCAAGCCGGGGCTGGACTTCGACGTCATGCGGGCGACCGACATCGTTGGCGGGCCGTTCACGCCGCCGGGCTTCTACTACAAGACGTTCATCCGCCCGCGGCGGCTGTGGCCGCTGTACGAGAAGGTGCTGCGCTCGGTCGCGGGGCTCGGCGTGCTGCCGAAGAAGCAGGCGCACCGCGAGTGGCGCACGGAGTACCGGCGCCGCCACTGCGACGTGCTCGTGATCGGCGGCGGCATCGCGGGTCTCGCGGCGGCGCTGCGTGCGGCCGAGCTTGGCGCCGACGTGGTGCTCTGCGACGAGGACGTCGAGCCGGGCGGGGCGCTGCTCCACGAAGGCGGCCACGAGCGTGCGCGGGCGCTGGCGGAGCAGGCCCGGGCCGCGGGCGTGGAGATCCTCTCCAGCGCTCCGGCGCTCGGCTTCTTCGACGGGCTCGTGCCGGTCTGGCAGGAGAGCACGCTGCACCAGGTGCGCGCGGCGCGCCACATCGCCGCGACCGGCACGATCGAGCAGCCGCTGGTCTTCCTCGACAACGACCTGCCCGGGGTGATGCTCTCCGGCGGCGCGCGCCGGCTGGCTGCGCTCTACGGCGTGCGTCCGGGCGGGTCCGCGGTCGTCGCGACGACGGGCGATCGCGGGCTCGAGGCGGCGCTGGCGCTGCACGAGGCCGGCGTGCGGATCGCCCTCGTCGCGGATCTGCGCGACGACGCCGGCGGCGAGCTCGCGGAGCGTGTCGAGGCAGCCGGGATCGAGCTGCTGCGCGGCGCGACGGTCGTGCGCGCGCTCGGCCGCCAGGCCGTGACCGGCGCCGTCGTGGCGCCCATCGACGCGCAGGGCTACGCGTTCCAAGGGCGCGAGCGGCGCGTCGAGTGCGACCTGATCGCCGTGTCGGGCGGCGCGATGCCCTCGACCTCGCTGCTGCTGCAGGGCGGCGCGAAGGCTTACTTCGACGAGCCGACGGGCCGCTTCGTGGCGGACGGGCTGAACGAGATCGTGCTGGCCGCGGGCTCCGTCGCCGGTCACGAGGATGCCGACAGCGCCGAGGTTTCGGGCCGCGTCGCGGGCGCCACCGCCGCGCTGGCGCTCGGCTTCGACAGTGCGTCCGCAACGGGCGACGGCGCCACCGGCGCGGCGACGCTCGAGCGGGATCGC
>DASQMT010000257.1:0-7851 GCA_035645355.1 Solirubrobacteraceae bacterium
CCGCTGAGCGGCCTGAAGGTGATCATCGCGGCGGCGCGCGCCGACCGTCCCGGAGGTCAGTTCGACCTGGAGCCCGAGGCGCCGATCGACCCCGACAAGGACCCGTTCCTGCCGGGCCACGAAGCGCGCACGCCGCCCGAGCTGCACGCGCTGCGCGAAAGCGGCGGCGCGCCGGACACGCCGGGCTGGAGCGTGCGCGTCGTGCCGAACCTCTACCCGGCGCTCGCTCCGCCGGGCGACGCGCTCGCCGCCGACGCCGTGCCGGACCTGTTCTCCGCCCAGAGCGCGACGGGCGCCCACGAGGTGATCGTCAACGCGCCTGACGCCGTGACCTCGCTGAGCGATCTCCCGGTGAAGCAGGTGCAGGCGGCGATGGAGGCCTGGCGCGAGCGCATGCGCGCGCACTCGGGGGCGGCGTGCGTGCACGTGCTCGTCAACGAGCGCCGCGAGGGCGGCGCCTCGCTGCCGCACACCCACGCCCAGCTCTACGCGCTCGACTTCGTCCCAGCGGAGGTCGCGCGCGAGCGCGAGCGCTTCGGCGCCCACGCGGGGCGCACGATGGGCGGCAATCTGCTCGGCGACCTGGTGCAGGAGGAGGTCCGCCGGCGCGAGCGCATCGTGGCGATAGACGATGAGGCGGTGCTGCTGGCGCCCTACGCCTCGCGGCTGCCGTTCCAGCTCATGATCGCGCCGCGCCGGCCGCGCGCACGCTTCGAGGACGACGGGCCGCTGGGCGCGGCGATGGTGCACGAGGCGCTCCTGCGGCTGCGCCGCCGGCTCGGCGCTCCGCTGCCGCTGAACCTGTGGGTGCGGACGGCGCCGCGCGGGGCCGATCACTTCTGCTGGAGGATCGACGTGCTGCCGCGGCTCACGCAGCTCGCCGGGCTCGAGCTCGGGACCGGCGTACACCTCTGCGTCGTCCCGCCCGAGCAGGCCGCGGCGGAGTTACGCGCGGCCTGATGCGGGCGCTCGCCCAGCGCGTCGGCCGCGCGTCGGTGAGCGTCGCGGGAGCGGAGGTCGCCGCGATCGGCCCGGGTCTGCTCGTGCTGCTCGGCGTCACCCACGACGACGGGCCCGCCGAAGCCGACCGGCTCGCCGACAAGGTTCGTGCGCTGCGCGTGTTCGCAGGCGACGACGGGCGCATGGACGAGCCGCTCGGCGACCGCGAGGTGCTGTGCGTGTCGCAGTTCACGCTCTACGCGGACGCGCGCAAGGGCAACCGTCCGTCCTACGTCGCAGCCGCCCGGCCGGAGCACGCCGAGCCGCTGTACGAGCGCTTCTGCGCACGGCTCGGCGCCGCACAGGGCCGCTTCGGGGCGCAGATGGCGATCGAGGTCATCTGCGACGGTCCCGTCACCGTGTTGCTGGAGCTGTGAGTAGGCTGGGCGGTCATGCCGCCCGTAGAGCGCTTCATCTGCCGCTTCGCCGCCGAGCCGCCCCAGGAGACGTCACCGAACGGCGACTGGGCTCAGACGCTGCAGTCGGAGTTCCTCGCCGCTTGCCTGCGGATCGACGGCGAAGGCCAGGAGATCGGCGAGGCCGGGGAGCTGCGCTGGTTCCCCGACCGCACCTGGAACCGGCGCACCTACGTGCCGGTGACGGCACGCACCACGACCGGGCTCGAGCTGTTCGGCTACGTCTCGTTCATCGCGGGCGATCCGGAGGCCTCGGGCAGCGACGCCGAGCCGTCGAGCTTCAGGTCGACCGCCGACTTCACCGACGAGACCGCGGAGGCGAATCCCGACTGGCGCATCGACCTCTGCGAGGAGGTGATCGGCACCTGGCGCGGCGAGGGCGGCCACCGCGCGGAGATGACTCTCGTCTGGGGGGTGCCGCTGCTCTCCGGCGCGCGCGTGGCCACCGCCGAGCTCGCCGGTCTCGCGGTTGACCAGTGCGCGCTCGCCGACGATCGCTTCACCCTGATCGCACCGGACGCCTACCGCTCGGACTACGTCGACGTCAAGCTCTGGGACGCGGACGGGCGCGAGCTGGCCTCGGAGTCGCTCTACGTCGAGGTCGACGAAGAGGAGCGGTAGCCGTTGCCGTTGCGGTCAGCGTGGACGCAGTCGATCAGCCCGTAGTCGAGCGCCTCGGCGGGCGTGAAGAAGCGGTCGCGCTCCATGTCGCGGCGCAGCTCCTCGGCCGTGCGCCCGGTGTGCTCGGCGTAGATCTCCTCCAGCCGCCGGCGGAGGAACTGGGACTCGCGCGCGTGGATCTCGATGTCGGACGTCTGGCCCTGGTAGCCGCCCGTCGGCTGGTGGATCAGGATGCGCGAGTTCGGTAGCGCCTGGCGCTTGCCCGCCGTGCCGCCGGTCAGGATCAGCGAGCCCATCGACATCGCGATCCCGCAGCAGATCGTGCGCACGTCGGGCTTGATGAAGCGCATCGTGTCGTAGATCGCGAGGCCGGCGTACACCACTCCGCCGGGGCAGTTGACGTAGAGCTGGATCTCCTTCTCGGGGTCGGCCGCCTCGAGGTGCAGGAGTTGCGCGTTCACCAGGTTGGCGACCTCGTCGTCGACCGCGCTGCCGAGGAACACGACCCGCTCGTTGAGCAGGCGCGAGTAGATGTCGAACGAGCGCTCGCCGCGCGCGTCCTGCTGGATGACCATCGGGATCAGCGGCATCAGGACCTCCCTGTAGTGCAACCTTTGGGTTGCACATGCTAGCCTATCCGCAACCCCCGAGTTGCAGGAGGCATCGTGTCCACCGTCCGCAGGGAGATCGTCCTACCCGTCGAGCGCGAGCGCGCCTGAGAGCTGCTGACGGAGCCGGCCGAGCTCTCGGAGTGGCTGGCCGACGAGGTCGAGCTGGTCGCCGAGGAGGGCGCTCCGCTGCGCGTCGAGTGGGCCAACGGCGACGCGCGCGAAGGCGTCGTCGAAGAGGTCGAGGAGCTTCGCCGGTTGCGCTTCCGCTGGGACGACGACGCGACGGGCATCCCCTCGCGGGTCGAGTGGACGCTCGAGGACGCGCCGGGCGGCATCCGCGTCCTCGTGGAGGAGCGCCCGCTCGTTCCGATCGAGCTCCCCGGCGGCTGGCGCCCACGGGCGACCGAGGTGACGGCGCTGGCGCGGACCGCCATGCTGGCCTGCGCGCGGTGACCGACGTCAACGCCGTATTCGCCGCGCTCGCCGATCCGACCCGCCGCGCCGTGATCGGCCGCCTGGCGCGCGAGCCGGCGAGCGCGTCTCGCCTGGCGGGGGAGCTGCCCGTCAGCCGCCAGGCGGTCGCGAAGCACCTCGCGGCGCTCGATCGCGCCGGCCTCGTGGCGACCCGACGCGCGGGCCGCGAGACGCGCTACACGCTCGATCCGGCGCCGATGGGCGAGGCGATGGCCTGGATGGCGGGAGTCGGCGCCCAGTGGGACGAGCGCCTCGGGCGGTTGGCGCGGCGTGCGGCGGGATCGTAGGGGCGGGCTCGGCCGAGCTGGCACGTGTGACGATATTCATGAAATACATGAATTTCGTGCCACATACCCTCGCCCGAGCAACGCGCCGCCCCTGTCCAGGCCCTCCTCGAAGCGGCCGTTGACGTTGGACCGCGCGGTCAGCTCACCCCAGGCGGCCGCGCCGCCGGAACCCGCTCCGCCACCTCGGCGTCGGTCAGCGGGAAGTGGCAGGCGGCGATGTTGCCGCCCTCCTTGGGCTCCAGCGGCGGCTCCTCGACGCCGCAGATCTCCTGCGCCTTCCAGCAGCGCGTGTGGAACCGGCATGCCGCCGGCGGGTTGGTCGGCGACGGAACGTCGCCGGTGAGGATCTGGCGCTTCTTGCTCGCGGCGAGCCCGGGATCCGCGACCGGGACGGCCGACATCAGCGCACCCGTGTAGGGCATCCGCGGATGGTTGTAGAGCTGGTCTGAGTCGGCCAGCTCGACGATCTTGCCGAGGTACATCACGGCGACGCGGTCGCACATGTGGCGCACGACCGAGAGGTCGTGCGCGATGAAGATCAGCGTCAGGCCGAGGTCGCGCTGCAGGTCGCGCAGCAGGTTCAGTATCTGTGCCTGGATCGACACGTCCAATGCGGAGACGGGCTCGTCCGCGACGATCAACTTCGGCCGCAGCGCAAGCGCTCGCGCGACGCCGATGCGCTGGCGCTGGCCACCCGAGAACTCGTGCGGATAGCGGTTGTAGTGCTCGGGGTTGAGCCCGACCCGGTCCATCAGTTCCTGGACCGTGCGCTTGCGCTCGCCCTTGCCGTCGTGGAGGCCGTGCACGGCGAACGGCTCGGAGATGACCGTGCCGACCGTGCGCCGCGGGTTCAGCGACGAGTACGGGTCCTGGAAGATCATCTGCATCTCGCGCCGCAGCGGCTTCATCTGCTTCGTGCTGAGGTCGGCGATCTCGCGGCCGTCAAAGCGCACGGAGCCCGAGGTCGGATCCAGCAGGCGCAGCAGCAGGCGCGCCGTGGTCGACTTGCCGCACCCGCTCTCGCCGACGATCCCGAAGGTCTCGCCGCGCAGCACGTCGAACGACACGCCGTCGACCGCATGCACCGCCCCCAGCTGCCGCCGGACGAGGTAGCTGCCCTTGATCGGAAACTCCTTTACGAGGTCGCGGACCTCGATCAACGGCTCACCCTTGACACGGCTCGGCCGGCCGTCCTCGTGCGCGGCGGCGACGCTCATTCGGCGTGGTCTCCCATCGGGACGGCTGCCCGCGCGCGGTCGGCCGCTTCGCCGGCGGCGAGACGCGCCCAGAGATCGCGGCGCGTCGGCGTCGGCAGCAAGCAGGCGACGTCGTGGCCAGGAAGGCCGTCGACGGGCTCGAGCTGTGGGTCGATGCGCTTGTGCGACTCGCGCACGAACGGGCAGCGGGGGTGGAAGGCGCAGCCGGAGGGCCGGTTGATGAGCGACGGCGGGCGTCCCTCGATCGGCACGAGCTCCTCGTCGCGGGGCGCGTCCATGCGCGGGATCGAGCGCAGCAGGCCCCAGGTGTACGGATGCTGCGGGGTGGCGAACAGCTCGGCGGTCGCGGCGCGCTCGACGATACGGCCCGCGTACATGACCGCAATTTCGTCCGTGACCTCGGCCACGACCCCCAGGTCGTGCGTGATCAGGATCACCGCGCTGCCGGTCTCCTCCTGCAGCCGCTCGATCAGCTCGAGGATCTGCGCCTGCACCGTAACGTCGAGCGCCGTGGTCGGCTCGTCGGCGATCAGCAGCTTGGGCGAGTTGATCAGGCCCATGGCGATCATCGCGCGCTGGCGCATGCCGCCCGAGAACTCGTGCGGATAGGCGTCTACGCGCGAGCGCGGGTCCGGGATGCCGACGAGCGAGAGCATCTCGACCGCCCGGTCCTTCGCGGCGCTCTTGGACACGTCGTGGTGCGCCCGCACCGCCTCGACGAGCTGGTCGCCGACGCGGTAGAACGGATGCAGCGACGAGAGCGGGTCCTGGAAGATCATCGCGATCTCCTCGCCGCGGATCTTGCGCAGCTCCTCGTCTGACATGGCCAGCAGGTCGCGGCCCTCGAAGATCACCTCGCCTCTGAACCTCGTGCCGGCGCCCCGCGTAAGGCCGAGAATGCTCAGGCTGGAGACGCTCTTGCCCGAGCCGGACTCGCCGACGATGCCCAGCGACCGGCCCGCCTCGACGGTATAGGAGACGCCGTCGACCGCGCGGACGATCCCGTCGTCGGTCTCGAACTGCACCGTGAGATCGCGAACCTCGAGCAGCGCCATGCTAGTACCGCACCCTTGGATCGAGGAAGGCGTACAGGATGTCCACGATCAGGTTCATGATGACGATGAAGAAGGCGCCGAAGAGCACCGTGCCCTGAACGATCGGCAGGTCGCCGCGCAAGATGGCCTCGTAGGCCAGGCGACCGATGCCGGGGATGTTGAAGACCGACTCGGTCAGGATCGCACCGCCGAGCAGGATGCCGATGTCGAGGCCCAGCACGGTCACGACCGGGGTGATGGCGCTGCGGACGCCGTGTTTCAGCACCACGGTTCGCTCCGACAAACCCTTGGCGCGGGCAGTGCGGATGTAGTCCTCGCCGAGCACGTCGAGCAGCGAGCCGCGCAGTAGACGCGCATACACCGCAGCGAAGGTCGTGGCGAGCACGAACCAGGGCAGTACCAGCGATTGGAACCACTTCACGGGATCGTCGGAAAAGGGCGTGTACGCACCCTGGCCGCCGAGGAAGCTGAGCCCGAACACGCCGAAATCGGGCGCGAACAGGTAGAGAGCCACCAGTCCGAGCCAGTAGACCGGCGCCGAGATCGCGATCAGCGATAAACCGATGGCAGCGCGGTCGAGGACCGAGCGATGCTTGACCGCAGAGATGATTCCGACCGCCAAGCCGAACGTCAGCCAGACCACGACGCCACCGATGGCGAGCGAGATCGTGGCCGGTAGGTTCTCCCTGATCTGGTCGAGCACGTCGGTGTTGTTGACGTAGCTGCGGCCGAAATCCAGGTGTGCGAAGACGTTGTAGATGTAGTCGCCGAACTGCACGTACAGCGGCCGCTCGAGGCCCAGGTCCGCGCGGATGCGCTCGATGATCTGGGGCGTCGGCTGACGACCGGCGCGCAGCGCTGCCGGGTCGGTCGACGGAAAGACGTTGAAGATGATGAACGTGACCCCGCTGACGAGGATCAGCAGCAGGACCATGCCGGCGAGGCGGCGGACGATGTAGCGGGCCATGGGTCAGTTCTGACGCAAAGGCGGCCGGCCCGCCGCATGAGGCGACGGGCCGGCCGGCCGGGTGAGACGGCTGGGACCTACCTGATCGAGGTGAAGTTGAGGTCCCAGATGCTGCTGTAGCCGTTCTGCACGCCGCGGACGTTCGGTGACGCCGCGATGTGCTGGTAATCCCACATGTACGGGATCGCCGGGGCCTGGGCCACGATGTCGTGGTTCACGTCCGCCCATGCCTCGGCACGCTCGGCCGGCTCTGTGACGAGCTTGGCCGCATTGATCTTCTTGTTGAGCTCAGCTACGTCGAGCTCGGGCCAGTTCGAGTTCCCTGACGGGATGATGTTCTCGCCGCTGAACGTCGGGTCGAGCATTGTCTGCGGATCGGCGAAGTCCTGCAGCCAGCCCACGCTCGGGCAGACGTGCACCTCGGACTTCGGGACGTTGCAGAACTTCGTGAACATCGTGTCGCGGGTCACCAACCGCAGCTTCGTCTTAAAGCCCATCTCGTTGAGCTGTTGCTCGGTGATCTGCGCGATCGACTTGTCCGGCTCGGCATTGTCGGAAACGATCAGGACCTCCTCGCTGCCTTCGTACTTGCCCGAGGCCATGCCGGCCTTCTTGAAGTACTCGGCCGACAGGGCGCGGTCGCCCTCCGGCTTCTGCATCCAGTCCATCTCGGAGGCCCAGCCCTCGATGCCGTTGGACTCCTCGAAGCCCGCCATCCCCGGCGGGATGTAATGCTGGGCGATCAGGCCCAGCGCCTCGCCGCCGCGCTGCTGGCGCGCCGCGTTGCGGTCGAAGCCCGCGATCACGGCCTTGCGCACATCGATGTCGTCGAACGGTGGACGGCTGGTGTCCATCGAGATCATGCGCCAGCCACCGCCCGGAACGGCCGACAGCTCGGCCTTGTTGGACTCCAACAGCCGCTTGAGCTGGCTGGCCGGCGGTTCGATGTCGCCCGTGACGAGGCTCTCGCCCGACAGGATGCGACGCGACGCGACGGCGTTGTCGTCGTTGCCGGCGAGGATCTCGATCTCGTCTACGAACGCGGGCCGGAAGTCGTCCACGGCGGCGTAGTCCGGGTTGCGGACGAGGTGGATCCGCTTGCCGGCCTGGTAGCCGACGGCCTTGCCGTCGGCGTCGGACTCGACCATATACGGGCCGGTGTAGACCGCATGACCTTCGCCGTACGTGGACGGCAGCTCCTTGT
>DASQMT010000258.1:0-1841 GCA_035645355.1 Solirubrobacteraceae bacterium
GCTCGTTCGGCCTCGAGATCGAGCTGAACCTCACCGACGAGGCCGGCGACCGCCGGTGCTCGCGGTGCTGCGCCGATCGTGGCGCGTCGGCTCTCGGGGTCGCGGGCCCGGCCCGCGCTCCTCCTCGTTTGCCGACGCGTCCTAGGGGCGACACTGGCGTCGATGGGTGAAGACGTCGGGCCACGCGTATTCAGCCGGGAGGACCGCACGAGGTACCGGGAGAAGGTCAAGGCGTGTCTCGACGTCTTCGCCAGGATGCTCTCGGATGCCCGCTTCGAGGGAGACCGGCGCTCGTTCGGCCTCGAGATCGAGCTGAACCTCACCGACGAGGCCGGCGACCCCACTATGTGCAACGCCGCCGTCCTCGAGCGCATCGCCGATGCGGACTTCCAGACCGAGCTCGCGCAGTTCAACGTCGAGATCAACGTCGGGCCGAGCTTCCTCGAGGGCGACGCGCTCGCCCGGCTCGAGGACGGCGTGCGGGGGACGCTCAACGCGGCCGAGGGCAAGGCGCGCGGGATCGGCGCGAACATGGTGCTGGTCGGGATCCTCCCGACCGTCATGCCGGGGCACCTCAGCGCCGAGGCGCTGTCGGCCAATCCCCGCTACAAGCTGCTCAACGAGCAGATCTTCGCGGCTCGCGGGGAGGATCTGCATCTCTCGATCGCGGGCGTGGAGCGGCTGTCGACGTACGCCGACACGATCGCGCCGGAGGCGGCGTGCACGAGCGTGCAGCTGCACCTGCAGGTCTCGCCGGAGGACTTCGCGCGCCACTGGAACGCCGCGCAGACGATCGCGGGCGTGCAGCTCGCGGTCGGGGCGAACTCGCCGTTCTTCTTCGGCAAGGAGCTGTGGCGCGAGACCCGGATCGCGCTCTTCGAGCAGGCGACCGACACGCGGCCGGAGGAGCTCAAGGCGCAGGGCGTCCGGCCGCGGGTGTGGTTCGGCGAGCGCTGGGTGACATCGATCTTCGACCTCTTCGAGGAGAACGTCCGCTACTTCCCGGCGCTGCTGCCGGTGTGCGACGACGAGGACCCGCAGGCGACGCTCGACCGCGGCGACGTGCCGCGCCTGCCCGAGCTGCGGCTCCACAACGGCACGGTGTACCGCTGGAATCGCCCGATCTACGACGTCGTGCGCGGGCGGCCGCACCTGCGCGTGGAGAACCGCCTGCTGCCCGCGGGGCCCACGGTCGTCGACATCGTCGCCAACGCGGCCTTCTACTACGGCCTCGTCCTCACCCTCGCGGACGCCGACCGCCCGATCTGGTCGCAGATGTCGTTCGCCGCCGCAGAGGACAACTTCCACGCCGGCGCGCGTGACGGCATCGAGGCGGCCGTCTTCTGGCCCGGGGTCGGCGAGGTCCCGGTGGCCGAGCTCGTCCTGCGCCGGCTGCTGCCGATGGCGCATCAGGGGCTCGAGGCGGCGGGCGTCAGCACCGCGGACAAGGACCGCCTGCTCGGCATCATCGAGCAGCGCTGCCTGCGCCACACCAACGGCGCCGCGTGGCAGGCGGCGACGTTCCACCACCTCTACGACACCCGGCAGCTCGATCGCGCCGACGCGCTGCGCGAGCTGACCCGGCAGTACCGCGAGCTGATGCACGCCAACGCGCCCGTGCACGAGTGGCCGGCGGCCTAGCCTCGGGTTCCTGCGACCCCGGTGAAGCCGGCTACGGGAGGCGCCAAAGCTCGCCGGTGAGTCCGAGCGAGTCGAGGATCGCCTGGTGGCGCTCGCGACTGCGGGGCCGCCAGTCCGGCGCGAGCCGGCCGCCCCAGCGCGCGTGGGCGAGCTCGTTCAGCATCGCAACCGGAGTGGTCGCCCCCGCGGGCCGCGGCCCG
>DASQMT010000259.1:0-6434 GCA_035645355.1 Solirubrobacteraceae bacterium
ACGGATCGACCGCGGTCGCCTCCAGGAAGATCGCTCCGACCCCGCCGCGGGCGCGGGCCGCGTGGTACGCGACGAGGTCGGCCGTCGGCAGGTGATCGTGCACCAGCCCGGTCTGGTGCGACGTCGACACGACCCGGTTGCGCAGGCGCGCCGGGCCGAGGTGGAGCGGTGCAAGCAGCTGCACGCAGCGGAATCTATTCGGCTCGCGCGCGGGCGGCGGCGGCGGTGCGCGGCCTGGCTACACGAGCTGCTCGAGCACCCAGTCGCCGCGCTGGCGAGCAAGCGTGAGGCGCTCCTCGCGGCCGCTCGAGACGACGCGGAAGACCGCCTTGTCGTCATCCTTGCCGGGGCGGTCGACGATCTGCACGAGCGTGAGCTCGTCCGGCTCGGCGCCTCCGCGCTCCGCCGAGTAAGCCGCGCGCGCGGCTGCCTCGAGGCCGTCGCGCGCCCAGCCGCGGTCCTGGGCATGGGCCTGCGCGAGGTCCGTGTTGATCTGCGCCAGGTGCTCGTCGAAGCGCCCGCGCGTCGCCTCGAGCTGGCGCCGACGGCCGTAGGCGCCTCCCAGCGCGAGGATGAGCACCAGCGCGACGAACACGGCCAGGACGATGATCAGCCAGGTCGGCATGCGCAGGGATTACAGCAGCACGTCGCGCGAGCGCAGGTGCGCGCCGACCTTGCGCTTGACCCGCTGCAGCGCGTTGTCGACCGTCTTGCAATCGCAGCCGAGCTGGTCGCCGATGCCGGTGTAGGAGTGCCCGTCCAGATACAGCCCGAGCACGTGCGACTCGAGCTCGCTGAGGACGGTCGAGAGGCAGGCGACGAGCGAGCGCAGCTCCTCCGAGGAGATGACCTGGTTGACCGGGTCGTGGACCGTCGAGCCGGGGAGCATCTCGTCCAGCGTCGACTCGTTGTCGCCGGCGCCCGCCGGCGTGGACGAGAACGACACATAGCCGTTGAGCGGCGTGTGCTTGTTGCGCGTCGCGGTCTTCACCGCCGTGATGATCTGGCGCGTGATGCACAGCTCCGCGAAGTTCCGGAAGGACGACTCACGGTCGGTCCTGTAGTCGCGGATTGCCTTGTACAGGCCGACCAGGCCTTCCTGGATCAGGTCGTCCGAGTCGCCCCCGATCAGGAAGTACGAGGACGCCTTGAGGCGCACGAACGAGTAATAGCGGCGTACCAGCCGCTCATACGCATCCGTGCTTCCCTGCTTCGCCAGCGCGAGCAGGTATCCATCATCGAGCTGAACCAGAGATGGAGACTTTGCGGAGATCTTGGCCACGAACGGAACCTCTCCCGGGCGCGAGCCCGTGAATTGGTCGTGACGCACACCTCCCCCGGCGCCTATTGATGCACTCGAGGAGGCTTCTAACCCTCAAGTACAACCTGATGTACGCAGTCTGGCACGGTTATGTCGACGCGTCAAGCCCGCTGCTGCAAGATCTCGTACAGGAGCACGGCCGCCGTAGCGCTCACGTTGAGCGATCCGACCCGCCCGCGCAGCGGCAGTGCGACCAGCCCGTCGCACGCCGCGGCGACGCGCGGGCGCAGCCCGCGGCCCTCGGCGCCGAGCACCAGGACGACGCCGCCGCGCCAGTCGACCGAGCGGTACTGGGTCGGCGCGTCGACGGCGGCGCCGTAGCTCCAGCAACCTGCGCTCCTGGCGTCCGCGAGGAAGTCGGCCAGGTTGCGGACCTGGGCGACCGCGAGGTGCTCGACGGCGCCCGCGGACGCCTTGCAGACAGCAGCCGTGACCGCGGCTGATCGGCGTTCGGGCAGGATCACCCCTGTCGCACCGGTGCACTCGGCCGTCCGGCAGATGGCGCCGAGGTTCTGCGGATCGGAGATCTCGTCGAGCGCGACGAGCACCGGGTCGCGAGCGCCGAGCAGCGCCGCGGGGTCCGCATAGCGGTAGTCCTCGACGTCCGCGCAGACGCCCTGGTGGCCGTTGGAGCCCGATCGCTGCGCGATCTCGTCGGCGCCCGCGGGAAGCGCGCCGGCGAACTCGCGTGCGGCGCCCCGGGTCGCCCACACCGCGCGCACGCGGCGCGGACCGCGGATCGCCTCCCGGACCGCGTTGCGGCCGTAGACGATCACCTCACGGGCCGACCGGTACGAGCTCGGGGCCACCCGATCCGTCGCGGATCTCCCAGCCGAGCGAGCGCAGCTCCTCGCGCAGCCGATCTGCCTCGCCGAAGTCGCGCCGCGCGCGCGCGGCGGCTCGGCGCCGAGCCAGCTCGACGACGTCCCCCGGCGCACCCGCGCCTGCGTCGAGCAGGTTCTCCAGCCCGAGCACACCGAGCATCTCGCGCAGGTGCTCGGATCCCACGGGCCCGTCCGCGCCGTTCGCCTCGCGGATCCAGTCGGCCATCGCCGCCAGCGCCCGCGGCGTGTTGTAGTCGTCGGCCAGCGCGTCGAAGAACGCGTCGCGGTGCTCCGCCAGCGCGTCCGGCGAGCGTCCTGCGACCAGGCGCCGCCCGGTGTCGCGGATCCGCTCGACCCGCCTTGCGGCATCCTCCAGCCGCGCGGACGAGAACGCGATCGGCTGGCGGTAGTGGCCCTCGCAGAAGAACCAGATCAGCGTGTCGCGCCCGACTTCGTCGAGCACCTCGGCCAGGCCGCGGATGTTGCCGACGGACTTCGCCATCTTCTCGGCGCCCATCTGCAGCATCCCGTTGTGCATCCAGATCTGCGCGAGCGGCTCCCCGCGCGCGGCCAGCGTCTGCGCGGCCTCGTTCTCGTGATGCGGGAACGTCAGGTCGTTGCCGCCGCCGTGGATCTCGACCGGCACGCCGAGCGTCGCCTCCGCCATCGCAGAGCACTCGATGTGCCAGCCCGGCCGGCCGCGTCCCCAGGGAGCGTCCCAGGCGGTGTCCTCGTGCGGCTTCTCGGCCTTCCAGAGCGCGAAGTCGAGCGGGTCCTCCTTGAGCGCCGCGCCCTCCACGCCCTCGCCCTGGTCCATCTGGTCGACGTCGCGGTGCGAGAGCTCACCGTACCGCGGCAGCGTGCGCACGCGGAAGTAGACGTCCCCATCGACCGCGTAGGCGTGACCGCGCTCGATCAGCGTCGCGATCAGCGCGACGATCTCGTCGATCATCAGCGTCGCCCGCGGCTCGTGATCGGGCCGCCCAAGCCCGAGACGGTCCGTGTCGGCCAGGTAGTGGGCGGTCATCTCCTCCGCGAGCTCCTCCGAGCGCCGGCCGGCAGGGCGCGCCGCATCGTAGATCTTGTCGTTGATGTCGGTGATGTTCGCGACCAGCGTCGGCTGGTAGCCCTCGTGAGCGAGGAAGCGCGCGAGCAGGCTGAACACGACGTAGGGCCGGGCGTTGCCGACGTGGATGCGGCCGTACACGGTCGGGCCGCAGGCGTAGATGCCGACCTTGCCCCCTTCGCGCGGCTGCAGTTGCCTGAGCTCGCCGCTGAGGGTGTCGTGCAGGCGGACCGTGCGCACTCAGCCCTCCACCGAGGTGACGGCGCGCTGCTCGATCGTCGCGACGGCGAGCGCCGCCGCACCCTCGCCGCGCCCGATGAAGCCGAGACCCTCGCCGGTCGTCGCCTTGACGTTGACGGCGCCCGGTGGCAGGCCGAGCGCGCCCGCGAGCGCCGCGCGGATCGCGTCGCGATAAGGCCCGATCTTCGGTCGCTCCAGGACCACGGTCGCATCGACGTTGCCGAGCGCGAAGCCACGCTCCATCAGGTGGGCGACGACCGTGCGCAGCAGCCCCATCGAGTCGGCGTCCTTGAAGCGCGGGTCGGTGTCGGGGAAGTGCTGGCCGATGTCGCCCAGCCCTGCGGCTCCGAGCAGCGCGTCGATCACGGCGTGCGCGAGCACGTCGGCGTCGGAGTGGCCGGCAAGGCCCTGCTCGTGCGGGATGTCGACGCCCGCGAGGATCAGCGCGCGGCCGGGCGCGAACGCGTGCGAGTCGACGCCCATGCCGGTGCGCACCCTCACCCGATCGGCTCCAGGCGTCGCGCGCGCCGCTCGAACACGCACAGCTCGTTCACTCCGGCGTCCGCGAGCGCCGCCAGCGCCTCGTCGTAGCGGTGGCCGAGCTGTTCGGACTCGTGCGCGTCGCTCGACAGGGCGATCGGCAGGCCCGCGTCGACGGCCATCTCCAGCAGCGCGGGGGCGGGATAGAGCTCGGCGACCGGCTTGCGCAGGCCGGCGGTCGAGACCTCGATCGCGACGCCAGCCTCGAGCATCGCCTCGACCGCGGGCTCGTAGTAGTGGCGCGGGTCGCGCTCCGGGAGCGGCCGGGCGCTGCCCCAGACCTTGACGAGATCGGGGTGCGCCATGATGTCGAAGAGGCCGGAGCGCGCGGCTTGGGCGACCATCCCGAAGTAGCGCTCCCAGACCCGATCCGGGCGCTCGCCGTGGCCCCAGACATTCTCCCAGTCGGGCCCCTCGAGGTCGACCGCGGCGTCGTGCACGAAGTGCACCGAGCCGACGACGTAGTCCCAGTCGCGCTGCTCCAGGAAGCTCCCGAGGCGATCCTCGCGCCCGCTGACGTAGTCCGCCTCGATGCCGAGTCGCAAGTCGGTCTGCTCGCGCACGAAGCCGCAGTAGTCGTCGACGTCATCATGCGCCCAGCGGCGCCACCACGGGTGCTGCCAGACCTCGAGCGCCTGGACGAAGCGGTGCATGTGCTCGGCAACGCCCAGCTCGGCGATCCCATGCTCGGACGCCGCCTCGCGATAGCGCTCGGCGTTGGCGGCGGTGAAGTAGCGCTCTGGCGGCGTGTCCGCCTCGTCGGGGCGCAGGTGCACGTGGTAGTCGGTCAGCACAGGAAGCTCTCGGCGATGGCCAGGTCGTGCGGCGTTGTCACCTTGAAGTTGGCGTGCGATGACTCTATGACGCGCACGCTGCCGCCGGCGCGCTCGACGAGCCAGGCGTCGTCGGTCGCCGCGGCGAGCACCTCGGCCGGCACGTCGAGGGCGCGCCGCAGGATCGCGGCGCGGAACGCCTGCGGCGTCTGGATCGCCCAGAGGCGCGAGCGGTCGTGCGTGCGCACGACGCGTCCGTCCGATCCGGCCTCCTTGATCGTGTCGGTCACCCGCGCGGCCGCGATCGCCGCATCGACCTCGGCGAGCGCCGCCAGCGTGCGCCTGAAGATCATCGGCCCGGCGAGCGGCCGGGCGGCGTCGTGGACCGCGACCGCCTCGACCTCACCGATGGCGCCGAGCGCGTTGCGCACCGACTCCGAGCGTGTCGCGCCGCCCTCCACCACTGCCAGGCCGAGCGGGAAGCCGAGCGCCGCCTCGGTGAGCGCCTCCTCGCCGGCGGCGCCGTGCCCCGGCGGCACGGCGACGACCACGCGCGGGATGCCCGCCGCGGCGATCGCGTCCAGCGACCATGCCACGAGCGGCCGGCCGGCGAGCACGACGAACGCCTTGGGCGTCCCCGCTCCGAGGCGCTGGCCGCTGCCTGCCGCCACCACGAGCGCCGCGGCGCCGCCCGCCATCTGCTCCGACGCACGCTCCATCGGCCGCATGACCGCGGAGGAGCGTGCGTCGAAGCCGGAGCTGTTCCGCTAGCCGGCGGCGGCCAGGTTCTCGCGCGTGAGCACGTGATCGAGATATGACTCGGCGTCGTCCTCGGACTTCTCGAGCGCGTACATCAGCTCCGAGGCGAGGATCTTCTTGGCGCGCGTGTACATCTGCTTCTCGCCGGTGGACAGGCCCTTGTCCTGCTCACGGATCGCGAGGTTGCGCACGACCTCGGCAAGCTCGTAGATGTCACCGGTCTTGATCTTGTCGCGGTTGTGCTTGAAACGGCGGTTCCAGTTCTTGGGCATCTCGGAGAGGTCGTCCGAGAGCACGCCGAGCACCTTCTCGACGGTCTCGGCATCGATGATGCGCCGCAGGCCGGCCTTGCCGGCGTTCTCACACGGGACCATGACGGTCATGTCGTTGTGAAGGATCTTGATGGTGAGGTAACGACGCACCTCGCCGAGAATCTCCTTGTCCTCCTTCTTCATGACCTGTCCGGCGCCATGATGGGGGTACACGACGTGATCGCCGATCTCGAAATCGATGCACTCGACCTCGCGTTCGAGCTCCAGGTCCGCAATGTGATCGATGGTCTCAGGAATGGTGTCCTCCTTCATCGGGGCCGTCCGCTTGTCGGACCGCCGGGCGGTTCAGGTCTGTAAGTAACGGTCCACGAGGTTGATTTCCTGCAACCGGCGAAGGCCCTCGCGGATGTCCTTCGCGCGAATCTCTCCCACACCGTCGACCGATTCCAGCTCAGGGTCGGTGGCGCCCAGGATCTCGTCCAGCCCACGGAACGCGCGGACGATGTTCTGGACGACGAGCTTCGGCAGCCGCGGGATCCGGCCCAGGATCCGGTAGCCGCGTGGCGACACGGCGAAGTCGAGCGTGTTGACCTTGCGGTCATAGCCCGAGATCTCCGCCAGCCGGCCGAAGTCGAGCAG
>DASQMT010000260.1:0-4853 GCA_035645355.1 Solirubrobacteraceae bacterium
GCGGCGAGCGCCAGCCAGGACGCCTGGACCCCCTCGGCGACGGCGTCGGCGCGCCGGCCGGCACCGAACAGCCGGGCGGCCCTGCCGGTGGTCCCGTACGCCAGGACGGTGCCGAGCCAGGCGGCCACCGACAGCACCACCCCGCCGATCGCCAGGCCGGCCAGCGCGGTACGGCCCAGGTGGGCGACGACGGCGGTGTCGACCAGCACGTACAGCGGCTCCGAGGCGAGCGCCCCGAGCGCGGGGAATGCGAGCCGCAGGATCTCGCGGTCGTGGGGCGAGCGCCTCAGCACGCCGACTGACTCTACGATCGGCCGGCCGTGAAGCTCCGCCTCTACCACCACCACGACGGAGCGCGGATCGCCTACCGCGAGGCCGGCACGGGACCGCCGCTCGCGCTGCTGCACTCCGCCGGCCTGTCGCACCGCGAGTGGGAGCCGCTGGTCGAGGAGCTCGCCGACCGCTTCCGGCTCGTACTGCCCGACCTGCCGCTGCACGGCGATTCCGAGGACCGCCCGCGCCACCCCTACACCCCCGACTGGCTGGCCGAGGTGGTCTCGGGCTTCGTGCGCGACACCTGCGGCCCGCGGCCGCTGGTCGGCGGTCACGAGACTGGCGCGCAGCTGCTGCTGCGCATGGTGCTGTCAGGCCAGATCAACCCCGGCCGGGTCGTCCTGATGTCCTCCTCGCTGCACCGCCCGCCGCTGCGCTCCGAGCGCACGGTCAGAGCAGCGGCGCGCGCGGCCGGCCTGCCCGGGCTCGACCGCGCCGCCTCGCACGCCGCGCGGCTCGCTTTCCGCCCCGACAAGGGAGCGGCGCTGTCCGCGCGCGGCAACCCGTCCGCGCGCGACCTGGTGCGCCACTCGACGCGCTACCTCGGCGGCAACCCGAACCGCGCGCGGGCATGGAGCAAGGCCGTGCGGCGCTGGCCGCGCGAGCAGCCCGAGCTGCTCGACGCGTACCGGCTGCTCGACCTCCCCGTGCTGCTGCTGTGGGCCGACGAGGACGCCTCGCACCCGCTCGAGATCGCGGAGGAGGCGCTCGACCTGGTGCCCGACGCGCTGCTGCGGGTGCTGCCCGGCACCGGCTTCCTGATGGCCTACGACGACCCTGTCGGGCTGGCCCGCGAGCTCGCCGCCTTCTGCCTCTGAGGCGCCCTGCGGCCCGCTAGCGTGGAGCGCCCGAGACGAGCCACCCGGAGGCGGATGACGATGAGCGTTCAGGATCCCAGCGAGCAGCTTTGGGGTGGCGAGACCACCAAGGCCGTCGCGAACTTCCCGGTCTCGGGGGAGCGCGTGCCGGTCGCCGTCGTTCGCTGCCTGGGTCGCGTCAAGGCCGCCGCCGCGCGCGCCAACGCCGACCTAGGGCTGCTCGACGCCGCGCTGGCGCAGCGCATCGCCGCCGCAGCCGACAAGATCGCGCGCGGGGAGCACCACGACCAGTTCCCGGTCGACGTCTTCCAGACCGGGTCCGGCACCTCGTCGAACATGAACGCCAACGAGGTGATCGCGGCGCTCGCCGGTGACGGCGCGCATCCCAACGACCACGTCAACATGGGCCAGTCCT
Organism: Solirubrobacteraceae bacterium; assembly: GCA_035645355.1. Lineage (GTDB taxonomy): Bacteria > Actinomycetota > Thermoleophilia > Solirubrobacterales > Solirubrobacteraceae > DASQMT01. The sequence goes on from DASQMT010000260.1 coordinate 1,567, forward strand.
CCAACGACGTCTTCCCGTCCGCGGTTCATCTGGCCGCGCTCGACGAGGCGACGCACGGGTTGCTGCCGGCGCTCGAGCGCCTCGAGCAGTCGCTCGCCGACAAGGCGGAGGCGTTCGCCGACATCGTCAAGGCCGGCCGCACGCACCTGATGGACGCCGTGCCGGTGACGCTCGGGCAGGAGTTCTCGGGTTACGCGGCGCAGATCCGGCTCGGTCGCCGCCGCGTGCTGAACGCGCTTCCGCAGGTCGCGCAGATCCCGCTCGGCGGGACCGCGACAGGCACCGGCCTCAATACGCATCCGGAGTTCGCCGCCAAGGTGCGCGAGCGGCTCGCCGCGGAGCTCGAGCTGGAGGTGCGCGCGCCCGAGGACCCGTTCGAGGCCCAGGGGAACCGCGACGCGCTGGTCGAGCTCTCGGGCGCCCTGAAGGTGATCGCGGTCTCGCTGACCAAAATCGCCAACGACATCGCGCTGATGGGCTCGGGCCCGCGCGCCGGGATCGGTGAGCTGCTGCTGCCCGAGCTGCAGAAGGGCTCCTCGATCATGCCGGGCAAGGTCAATCCGGTGCTGCCGGAGGTCGTGCTCCAGGTCTCCGCACAGGTGATCGGCAACGACACCGCGATCACGATCGGCGGCATGCAGGGCCAGTTCGAGCTCAACGTTCGAATCCCGCTGATCGCCCGCAACCTGCTGCAGTCGATCGCGCTGCTGAGCGCCGCGAGCGAGCTGTTCGCCGAGAAGTGCATCGACGGCATCGAGGCCAATCTCTCCGGCTGCGAGGCGTCGGCGGAGGGTACGCTGGCGACCGCGACGGCGCTGAACCCGTTCATCGGCTACGACAAGGCCGGCGAGATCGTCAAGGACGCGACCGCGAGCGGCCGCACCCTGCGCGAAGTGGCGCGCGAGCACGGCATCGACGAGGCGACGCTCGACGCCGCGCTGGATCTGCGCAAGATTGCGGCGGGATCGTCGAGCGACGGATGAGCGCGGTCGGCGCGGACGCCGGCCTGCTGGCGCGGATCGAGGAGCACTTCGACGCCTCGCCGCGGTCCGCGGCCGACGTCGAGGAGCACGGCGCCCTGACGCTGTTCGTGTCGCGCATCCCGTGGCGGTTCTACGGCCGCCCGCGCCTGGGACCTGTGGAGGACGTCGGGCCGGATGACGTCGCGGCGGTGCGCGCGCGCCAGCGCGAGCTCGGCGTCCGCGAGGCGTTCGAATGGGTGCACGAGACGACCCCCTCGCTCGCGAGCGCCGCCGTTGCGGCCGGCCTGCAGGTGCTGCAGGTGCCGCTGCTGGCACTCGACGCGCAGGACTGGGCGCCCCCGCCGGCGCCCGACGGCATCGCGCTGCGGATGCTCGAAGCGGGCGACCGGTCGCTCCCGGCCGCGCAGGCGGTGGTCGAGCTCGCGTTCGCGCAAGCGGGCACCGAAGTCGGCGAGGTCGGCACCGAGGCGCGCGACCTGGCCGCGGCACAGATCGGCGATCTCGGCTTCCTTCACGATCGGATCAGGACGGGCCTGACCGCCATGGCGGTCGCCGAGAGCGAGGCCGACGGCCCGCTGGGAGCGGGCTCGCACCAGGTCGTCGGCGCCGCCTCGGAGGTGACGGGCGTCGGGACGCTGCCCGCGTCGCGGAGGCGTGGCATCGGCGCCGCCGTGACCGGGCGGTTGGTGCAGGACGCGCTCGAGCGCGGCGTGGAGGTCGTCTACCTGTCGGCCGCGGACGACGATGTGGCGCGCGCGTACGAGCGGCTCGGCTTCCGCCGCGTCGGCACCGCCTGCTTCGGGTTCCCCGCCGGATGACGGTGACCGAGACCCGGTCGCAGCCGCGTCCGGGGCTCGGGCGCACCCCCGCGATCGCGCTCGCCGGCGCGCTGACGATCGCGTTCTCGGCGATCCTCGTGCACCAGGCCGGCGTGCACCCTGCGACCGCAGCCGTGTACCGCTGTGGCTACGCGGTGCCGGTGTTGGGGCTGATGGCCTGGTACGAGCGCCGCCACTACGGGCCGCGTGCCGGCGGTCAGCAGCGACTCGCGCTGTTCGCCGGCCTGCTCTTCGCCGCCGACCTGATCTTCTGGCACCAGGCGATCGCCGACGTCGGCGCCGGGCTGGCGACGGTGCTCGGCAACCTGCAGGTCGTGATCGTGCCGTTCGTCGCCTGGGCAGTGCTCTCGGAGGCGCCCGGTCGACGGATCCTCGCGGTGCTGCCGCTGACGCTGATCGGCGTCGTCCTGATCTCCGGCGCGCTCGAGGACGGCGCCTACGGCGCGCAGCCTCTGCGCGGCGTGCTCTTCGGCGCGCTGACCGGCGTCTCCTACGCCGGCTTCATCCTTATCCTGCGCCATGGCAACGACGACCGGCGCCGTCCGGCCGGCCCCCTGTTCGACGCCACCTGGGTCGCGGCCGTGTGCGCGCTCGCCGTGGCGTTGCTGCTGGGTGTCGACGACCTCGCACCGGCGTGGCCGTCGGCGGGCTGGCTGGTGCTGCTGGCGCTCAGCTCGCAGGTGCTCGGCTGGCTGCTGATCTCGATCTCGCTGCCGCGACTGCCGGCGGCGCTCACATCGATGATTCTCACGGTCCAGCCCGTCGGCTCGGTGGCGCTCGGGATCGTGCTGCTGGGCGAGGACCCCAGCGCGCTCCAGCTGTGCGGCGCCGCCTGCATCCTCGCCGGGCTGGTCTCGGTCGCCGGGAGCCGCCGCGTTCAGGCGCCGGCGTCGTAGCTCGGCGTGGTGAAGAAGACGTCGGGCCGGCCCGCGCTCCGCGGCGAACGTCAACGCCTACGGAGCCAGCCGCTCCGCCCGCCACCCACCACCCTCGCGGACGTGCCGCACGCGGTCGTGGAGCCGGTTGGGGCGGCCCTGCCAGAACTCGACCGCCTCGGGGCGCAGCACGTACCCGCCCCAGTACGGCGGCCGCGGCACCACCTCGGGGTAGCGGGCGCCGAACTCGACCACGCGCTGCTCGAGCGTCTCGTAATCGGGCAAGACGGTGCTCTGTCGCGAGGCCCAGGCGCTCAGCCGGCTGCCGTACGGCCGGCTCGCGAAGTAGGCGTCGGACTCCTCGTCCGGCAACGGCTCGACGGGCCCCTCGAGCCGGATCTGTCGCTGCATCGCATGCCAGTGGATCGCGATCGCCGCCTGCGGGTTCGCGGCCAGCTCGCGGCCCTTGCGGCTCTCGCGGTTGGTGTAGAAGCAGACCCCGCGGGCATCGATGCCGCGCACGAGCACCATCCGCACGGACGGGCGCCCGTCCGGCGTCGCGGTCGCGAGCGCTGCCGCCTCCGGCTCAG
>DASQMT010000261.1:0-6184 GCA_035645355.1 Solirubrobacteraceae bacterium
CATAACCCTCGCGCCCCGCGAGGCCCTCAAGCTGGACCGGAAGACCGCGGAGGACCACGCCATCTCCCTGCTAGAGCGCTTCGGGCTCGAGGGCCGCGAGGACGACTACCCCGACCGGCTCTCGGGCGGCCAGCAGCAACGCGTCGCAATCGCCCGTGCGCTCGCGACGCGTCCTCGCGCGCTGCTGCTCGACGAGGTCACGAGCGCGCTCGATCCCGAGCTCGTCGGCGAGGTGCTGGAGGCGATCCGCGAGCTCAAGGCCGAGGGCATGACGATGCTGATCGCGACGCACGAGATGAGCTTCGCGCGCGAGGTCGCCGACGAGGTCTGCTATCTGCACGAGGGGTTGATCGTCGAGCGCGGCGAGCCGGAGCGCATCTTCACCGCTCCCGCGCGGCCCGAGACCCAGCGCTTCCTGCGCCGGCTGTTGCAGGCCGGGCGGTTGTAGGATCGGGACCGTGCTGCCCACGCAGGAGCAGATCGACGCCTACCGCCGCGACGGCTTCCTCGTGGTGCAGGAGTGGCTCGACGAGCACGAGGTCGAGCGCGTGCGCGAGCGCTTCCAGCGCTGCTTCGAGCACGAGTGGGAGACCGGCCTGGCCCCCGACGAGGTCAACTACGACCCCGCGACGACTCCGCCGGATCGCACGCGCCAGCTCTGCAACGTCTGGAAGGCCGACAGCACGCTGGCTGCCACGGTGCTGGCCGAGCGCAACGCGCAGTTCGGTGCCGCGCTGGCCGGCCTGCCCGGCCTGCGGCTGATCCAGGACAACATGATCTGGAAGCCGCCCTCGGGCAAGGCGCTGCTGTGCCACCAGGACGCCGCCTACCTCGAGTTCCTCGAGCCGAAGAACATGACGACCTGCTGGATGGCGCTCGACGACACGCGCGCCGACACCGGCACGATCTTCTACGTGCGCGGCTCCAATCACTGGCCGCGCGCCGGTCGCGGCGGCACGTTCCACGCGCCGGACGACTGGCTCGCGCACGCGCGCGAGTCAATGCCGGCGGGCGCCGAGCTGGACCTGGTGCCGATCGAGGTGCCCGCCGGCGGCGCGGCGTTCCACGACGGCTGGACGTTCCACGGCAGCCCGCCGAACGAGCGCGCCGACGCCGAGCGCCGCTCGATCATCTCGCACATGGTCTCGACCGTGACGACCTGGGGCGACGGCGCGCCGCACCCGATCTACTCCCGCTACCGGCGCCTGGGCGAGACCGAGCTCGACGAGGCTTTCTTTCCCGTGCTCTGGAGCGCGGACGGCGGCCGCAGCTCCTGGCTCGAGGACTGGGTCGGGCAGCCCGCCGGCGCGCGCAGGTAGTAAGCGCCGTTGCAGCGAATCGCGGGCTGCACTACGCTCGCGGCTGTTTCGGCTGCGCTTGCGGGACGCGGACTCCCTGCCCGCACGGTGTCGATGTGCTCGAGACGGACGCCGACCCCCGGCGCCACTACAGCAGCAGGAGGAGACGGGTGAACAAGCGACGTGCATACCTGGCCTCGGTGGCCGTCATCGCCGCGCTGGCGGCGGGCTGCGGCGGAGACGACGAGGGCGACGGCGGCGGCGGCGCTGGCGGTGGTGGTTCGGGTGGCGGCGAGACGCTGACGATCTGGAACAACGAGTTCCAGCCTGACCGCATGGCCGCCACGCAGGCGATCCTGGACGAGTTCACGGAGAAGACCGGCGTCAAGACGAAGCAGGTCGCGGTGCCCGAGGACCAGCTCTCCACGTTGATGACGAACGCCGCCGCCGCGGGCGACCTGCCGGACGTCGTGCTCGCCACCCCGGCCGCGCAATCGCACCAGTACGCGGTCGAGGAGATCTTCGATTCCGAGGCGGCCCAGGCGGTGGTCGAGAAGCTCGGGCCCGACACCTTCTCCGAGGCGGCGATCGAGATCGTGAGCCGCGATGGCGTCGCCACCGGCGTGCCGAGCGACGGCTGGGGCCAGCTGCTGATCTACCGCAAGGACCTGTTCGACAAGGCCGGGCTCGAGCCCCCTGCGTCGCTCGACGACGTGGAGAACGCCGCCAAGGAGCTGCACGGCGACGGCCTCGCCGGGATCACGCTCGCGACCGCGCCCGGCGACGGCTTCACGGCCGAGACGTTCGAGCACGTCGCTCTGGCCCAGGGCTGCCAACTCGTGGACGACGCCGGCGAGGTGAGCTTCGACTCGCCCGAGTGCGCCGACGCGCTGCGCTACTACGCCGACCTTGCGGCGAACTACTCCGTCCAGGGCAACCAGGACGTCGACTCCACGCGCGGCACCTACTTCGCCGGTCAGGCGGCGATGATGTTCTGGTCGCCGTTCCTGCTCGACGGCATGGCCGGCCTGCGCAAGGACACGAAGCCCTCCTGCAAGGAGTGCAAGCAGGACCCCGCCTTCCTGGCCAAGAACAGCGGCCTCGTCGGCCCGCTGTCGGGCGCTGCGGGCGAGCCGAGCCAGTTCGGGTCGGTGTCGACGTTCAACATCACCACCGAGGCGCCGACGGAGGACGCGCAGAAGCTCGTCGAGTACATGATGAGCGACGGCTACGTGCGCTGGCTCGGGCTCTCCCCGCAGGGCAAGTACCCGGTGCGCTCGGGCGACTCGTCGGACCCGGAGAAGTTCAAGACCGCCTGGGCCGAGCTAGAGAGCGGCGTCGACAAGAAGGCGCCGTTGAGCAAGGTCTACTCGGACGAGTCGATCGCGTCGCTCGGCGAGGGCGTCGAGAACTTCCAGCGCTGGGGCTTCGCCCAGGGCCAGGGCGCGCTGATCGGCGCGATGAGCGGTGAGCAGCCGGTCGCGAACGCGGTCGCCGACGTGATCGGCGGCAAGGACCCGGCGGAGGCGGCCAAGGAGGTCCAGGCCACCGCCGAGGAGCTGCAGGCAAGCCTCGAGTAGGCGGGCCGATGGACGCTCACGTCCCCGCCCCGGCTGCGCAGACGAGCCGCCGCCGCGCGCGGGACACCCGCGCGCGACGCGACTCGCGCGCCGGTGTGGCGCTGGTCTCGCCGACGGTGATCGTCGTGATCGTGATGGTGGTGCTGCCGGTGCTGTGGGCGCTGCTGCTCTCCTTCCAGCGCATCCGGCTGCTCCAGATTCGCCGCCTGGACCTGCTCGGCGGCGAGTACACGTTCCGCAACTACGACCAGCTGTTGTCCTCGTCGGAGTTCTTCGAGACGGCGCGCACGACGCTCTACTACTCCGTGTTCGGGACGCTGGGCGCGATCGCGCTCGGTGTGGCGGCGGCGCTGCTCGTGCGCCGCTCGTTCCCCGGCCGCGGCCTCGTGCGCGGCGTGCTGCTATTGCCGTGGGTCGCGCCCGTGGTGGCGATCACGTTCATCTGGACGGTGCTGCTCTCGCCCCAGCTCGGGTTCGTCAACGCGGTCGGCACCGGCGTCTTCGGCTGGGACGCGCCGATCCCGTTCCTGAGCCAGGAGAAGGGCACGATCACGCTCTTCGGCCTGAGCATCGGCGTCCCGACGGCGCTGTTGATGGTGATCGTGTTCGAGTCCTGGAAGTCGTTTCCGTTCGCGTTCCTGTTCCTGCTGGCGCGCCTGCAGGCGGTCCCGGGCGAGCTCGAGGAGGCCGCCAAGGTGGACGGCGCGACCCCGACCCAGATCTTCCGCCACATCCTGCTGCCGCAGCTCGCCGGCGTGATCGCCCTGATCGCCGTGCTGCGCTTCATCTTCACCTTCAACGCGTTCGACGAGATCTACCTGCTCACGGGCGGCGGCGCGGGCACGGAGGTGCTCGCCACGCAGGTGTACTCGTTCCTGACCGCGCGCAACGATGTCGGCGCCTCGGCCGCCGTCGCGATGTTCATGGCGGCGGTGCTGGCGGTGCTGCTGATGGTCTACCTGAAGTTCTTCGGCGACCGGGACCGGCCCGCATGAACGCGCGTCGCAGCAAGTGGTCGCGCTACGCGATCGAGGTCAGGCTGCTGCGGCTGCTGCGGCCGCTCGGGATCGCGTTCTTCGTGATCATCACGGTCTTCCCCTTCTACTACATGGTCATGTTGTCGATGCGCGACATCTCGGCCGTGATCGACTCGCCGGGGGCGCTGTTCCCATCCGTCAGCGAGCTCTCGACGGACGCGTACGAGCGTGTGCTCAAGTCGACCGACGACGGCGGCGAGGGCTTTCTCCGCTTTCTGCTCAACTCGGCGGTGCTTGCGGTCGCCACCGTGGTCGTGACGCTGGCCGTCTCGATCCTCGGCGCCTACGCGGTCTCGCGACTGGAGTTCTTCGGCCGCCGCACGGTGCACTTCCTGTTCCTGTCGGTCTACCTGTTCCCGCCGATACTGCTCGCGATCCCGCTGTTCGTGGCGTTCTCGAAGATGGGACTGCGTGGCCAGCTGCCGGTGCTGGTGATCGTGTACGTCGCCCAGACGCTCCCGATCTGCGTCTACATGCTGCGCAACTACTTCGAGACTGTGCCGGTCTCGCTCGAGGAGGCCGGCGAGGTGGATGGGGCGACACGGCTGCAGGTGATCCGCAAGATCACGCTGCCGCTCGCGGTGCCCGCGATCGCGGCCACGGGCCTGTTCGTGTTCATGATCGCCTGGAACGAGTTCCTCTTCGCGCTGCTGTTCCTGGTCGAGGAGCGCCAGAACTGGACCGTCTCGCTCGGGGTGTCGCAGTTGACCAACATCGAGACGCCCGCCACGACGCTGATGGCCGGCTCCGTGATCCTGACCGTGCCGATCATCGTGCTGTTCATGTTCGCCGAGCGACTGATGACAGAGGGCCTCACGCGCGGCGCCGAGAAGGGATGAGCCTGGACGGCGACCGTGGCGCTCGACATGCCGCACGCGTGCGGGTGATGGACGCGGAAGCCCCGCTCATCGCGGGGCTTCCGGGACATCTCCAATCGGGGCGCCGAGATTTGAACTCGGGACCTCACCGACCCGAACGGTGCGCGCTACCAGGCTGCGCTACGCCCCGAAGAGGTGACGAAGCTTAGCCGCTCGCCTAAGGGAGCACGCTTCCGGCGTCGGGGACCTCCGGGACGTCGGGAACCTCCGGGACGACCGGCGCCGGGCTCGGGGAGCTCACCGGCGGCACCGGCACGCTTGGCACGCTGGGGACGCTGGGAACGGAGGGCGCGTCGACGGGCGGGGCAGGCAGGCTCGGGCTGACCGTGTCATCGACGTCCGGGACCGCGCCGCGAACCTTGTCCACTGTCTCGTCGACCCTGTCGCGAACCGCATCGCCGCCGGGAGCGTCGACAGCGGGCAGGATGGAGTCGCCGGCGCCGGGCCCGGTCTGCGCGGGCCCCGGACCCTCCGCGCCGCCCGCTCCGGCCTGCCCGCCGCCAGAGGCGGCGCTGCCGGACTGAGCTCCAGCGGCCCTGCCTCCGCTCTCGGCACGCGCGGCCCGGCGCTCAGCCTGGCGAAGGTTCGCCGCGCTCTGCCCGCGCTTTACCTCGGTCGCACCGACGCCGCTCGTCGCGCCGCCGGCCCGCACCTCCGGAGCGCGCTGGCCGGCGCCGCGCTCGCCGCCCGTGTCCGGGATCGTGCTGACGCCCACGCCGACTCCGCCCGCGAGTGCGAGCGCCCCCAGCGCGGCCGCACCCTTGCCCCAGCCCGCGCTCGTCGACTGGGCGAGCATGGGCAGGTGCGTCATCCAGTTGCCGCCGCCGGCCGAGGACGCCGTCGCGCCCTCTTCCGCGCCGCGCCGGAAGCGCAGGAAGATCGGCAGCGGAAGCAGCCCCGCGAGCCTCTCGGCGACGCGGCGCCGGACCGGCCGCGGGATGTCGAGCCCCGCGCGCGCGGCGTCGCGCCGGCAGGGCCGGCAGTGCGAGACGTGGCGCGCCAGCCGCCGCCGGTCGCCACGACCGCGCAGCTCGCCGCCGTCGGCGATCATTCCCTGGATGCGGGCGCAGCGCGCTCCCGACGCGAGCTCGTCGTACTCCTCGCCCAGGCGCTTGCGTGCGCGGAAGAGAGCGCTCTCCACCGCCGGGCGGCTGATGCCCATGCGCGTCGCGATCTCGTCGTAGCTCAGCCCCTCGAACTCGCGCAGCACCAGAATCTCGTACTGGCTGTCGGAGACCTCGCCGAAAGCCCCGAAGAGGTGATCGACGTCCTGCTTGGCGTCGATGACCTGGTCGGGCTCCGGCCCGGTCGCGACGAGCCGAACCTGGTCCGCCGCTGACAGCCGGTCGTTGGCGTCGAACGAGACCTCCTCGGTGCGCCGTCGGCGCCTG
>DASQMT010000262.1:0-5274 GCA_035645355.1 Solirubrobacteraceae bacterium
AGCACGCCCGCGCCAAACCTGGTCTGCGCGAGCGGGACGCGCCGGTCGTGGCTGACGGGGATCCCGTAGCCGGCCAGCACCTGCGCGAACAGCGCCGTGGTTCCGGCATCGCCGCGCAGCAGCACCGCGATGTCGGGCGGCTCGATCCCCTGTCGCATCAGCTCGAGCACGGCGGCGCCGACGAGCTCTGCCTCGGCGCGCTCGCCGCCCGCCTCGAGCAGGCGCACCGCGCCGTTCGGCGGTCGGCGGACAGGCTCGGGCTCGAACAGCGACCGCTCGAGGTGGTGCAGCGCGGGACGGGCCGGCGCCGCGTAGTACTCCGAGCGCTCGGGCAGCGCCACGACGTCGGCGAGCGGCCGCAGCTCCTCCACGGTCGCGATGCGACCCGCGAACGCGACGCGGCCCGGCTCGTAGGGCAGCGCGACCAGCACGGGCGCACCGGCGTGTCGGACCAGGGTCTCGACGGCGTCGCGCTGGATCGGCGTGAGGTCGTCGAAGCCGTAGAGGAAGACGGGCCGGCCGCCCCACTTGCCCGGCGCGGCGCGCAGCGCGTCGAGCGCGGCCCAGGCATAGCCCTCCTGGTCGGGCCGTCCGAGCTGCTCGAGCCGGCGCCGGTACGCCGAGTAAAGGGCGCCCAGCTCCCCGGCATGGGCCGTCCGCCCGGGATCCGCGCCGTTGCCCGCCACCGCCCATGCGCGCAACGCCGAGGTGAAGCGGGCGGGCGTGACGAGCGAGCGCTGCAGCTCGGCGAACAGCGCGCCCGCCGCCCCGGCGAAGCCCTGCGTCGTGGCGGACGAGGCGAGCGCCCGGAGCGGCACGTCGGCGATCGCGGCCCGCACGACGCGCTCGCGCGCGACCGGGCCGAGCGGCTGCAGCTCCAGCCCGACGCGGCGCGCGATCTCGCGCACCAGGCGCGCGAACGTGAGCACCTCGGCGCCGAACACGATCCCGGAGGCGGCCAGCTCGCGCTGGTAGTGCTCCACGTCGGCGGCGGTCGGAACGACGAGCAGCGGATCGTCCCGGATCGCCGCGCGCAGGCGATCGAAGACGGCTCCCGCCTTTGCCGCATTCGCGGGACCGGTGATCAGGGTCAGTGGCATCGGACCGGTAAGGGTCGCGCGCGCTGCGGACGGTCTGACGGTTACCGCGTGCGGCCGCGAACGTGGGCGAACGTCAACTGCGGCATTAGGGGAGAGGGTGCGAAGTGCCGTGGGCGGTAGCTTCGGGCGCCTTGGCCGCCTATATGTCCGTCAAGGCGCCCCGCGATCGGCTTGGCCGACTCTCGGGCGGGGCGCTTGACGACTTTACGTCGCATGACGCCGTCAACTCGTCAAGCGGCGCTGCATTGCGAGTTGACGTCGCCCACCGACGCGGAGTCGCAACACGGCCCCGCCACCCCGGACCGAACCTCCCCTTAGTGCCGCAGTTGACGTTCGCCGACGCCGGGCGAGACGACCCGCGACTCAGGCCGCCGCGGCCCGCGCGTCGGCCGCCGCCGGCGTCTCGGCCACACCGACCGCCGCCGCCGGATCCTCGCCCTCGGGCGGCTTGGCGCCCTCGCGCGCCCACGGCTCGTCGAACTCGACGCGCCACTTGCCCTCCTCGGACTGCTGCAGCGCGAGCCGCGCGCGGAACGACTTGCCCGACCGGCCCTTAAAGCCCGTCACCGGCTTGGCGGTGCGGCCCGTCGCGATCAGCTCGCGCGCCACCGCCAGCGGCAGCATCTTGCCGGCCTTGCTCTTCCAGATCACGAAGCCGCAGCCCGGATCCTCGCGCGACCAGCACGAGAAGCCCTTGCGATTCTCGACGATGCTGTGGCCACAGATCGGGCAGGGGCCGAGGTCCGCGCGCGGGATGCGGACCTCCTTGAGCTTCGCGTCGAGCTCGGCGACCGTGCCGCGCGCGAACTCGGCGATGTCCTTCATGAAGCGCTCGCGCGTCTCCTCGCCGTGCTCGATCCGGCCCAGCCGGTGCTCCCAGTCGCCGGTCATGCCGGGCGACGTCAGCGCATGGCCGTCGAGCAGGCGGATCACGTTCAGGCCCTTCTCGGTGCAGACGAGCGCGCGCGCGTCGCGCTCGATGTAGCCCACGTCGATCAGCCGCTCGATGATCGCCGCGCGCGTCGCCGGCGTGCCGATCCCGGAGTCCTTCATCGCCTCGCGCAGCTCGTCGTCGTCGACGAGCTTGCCGGCCGTCTCCATCGCGGCCAGCAACGACGCGTCGGAATAGCGCCGCGGCGGCTTGGTCTCCTTCTCCTCCGCGTCGACCGCGAGCGTGTTGACGGGCTCGCCCTGATCGACCTTCGGCAGGCTCTGGTCCGTGCCCTCGTCGTCGTCGGCGGCCGAGCGGTCCTCGAAGCCCTCGCCGTAGACGCCGCGCCAGCCCGGCACGACGAGCACCCGGCCGCGCGTGCGGAAGACGTGGTCACCGACGGTCGTCTCCAGGCGCGTGTTCTCGAACACGGCCTCGGGGTGGAAGACGGCCAGGAAGCGCCGCACGACCATGTCGTAGACCTTCTTGTCGTCGTCCGACATCCGTCCGGTGTCGTGCTCTGCCTTGGTCGGGATGATCGCGTGGTGGTCGGTCACCTTGGCGTCGTTCACGACACGGCCGAGCGGCAGCGTGTCGAGCCCCGTGACGTACTCCGCGGCCCGCGTGTACTCGCGCTGGCGCCCCACGAGCGCCGCCGTCGGCTTGATCTCGCCCGCCATGTCGCCGGTCAGGAAGCGCGAGCTCGTGCGCGGATAGGTGAGCGCCTTATGCTCCTCGTAGAGCCGCTGCGCGGCGCCGAGCGTGCGCCGGGCGGAGAAGCCGAAGCGGTTGTTGGCCTCGCGCTGGAGCGTCGTGAGGTCGTAGAGGAGCGGCGCGCGCTCCTTCTTCGTCGACTTCTCGAGCTTCGTGATCGTGCCCGCACGACCACGCACCGCCGCGACGACCGCCTCGGCCTCGGCCGCGGTCTTGAGCCGCGGCTGCGCGCCGGCGTGGAAGCGGCCGGCGTAGCGGCGGCCCGGCTCGCCTGCCGAAGGCTCGAAGGTCGCGTCGACGAGCCAGTACGCCTCCGGCTTGAACGCGCGGATCTCCTCCTCGCGGCGGGCGATCAGCGCCAGTGTGGGCGTCTGCACGCGGCCGAGCGAGACCGCGCCGTCGAACGACGAGCGCAGCCGGATCGTCGCCGCGCGCGTCGCGTTCATGCCGACGATCCAGTCGGCCTCGGAGCGCGAGCGAGCGGCCTCCTCCAGGCGCGCGAAGTCATCGCGCGGGCGCAGGTCGGCCAGCGCGCTCTTGATCGCGCCGGTCGTCATCGACGAGAGCCAGAGGCGCTCGACCGGCTTGCGCGCCTTCGCCTTCTCGTACGTCCAGGCGAAGATCAGCTCACCCTCGCGGCCGGCATCGCAGGCGTTCACCACGCGCTCGACGTCGGCGCGCGCGAGCAGCTTCGTGATCACGCTCATCTGCTTCTTGGAGCGCTCGTCCCGGACGACGAGCTTGAAGCGATCGGGGACGATCGGCAGATCCGCCATGCGCCACTTCTTGAACTTGGGGTCGTACTCGTCGGGCTCGGCAAGCTGCACGAGATGCCCGACCGCCCAGGTCATCACGTGCTCGTCGGTCTCGAGGTAACCCTCGTGCTTCTGGAACGCGCCCGGCAGCACGCGCGCAAGGTCGCGGCCCACGGACGGCTTCTCGGCGATGACGAGGGTCTTGCCCATCGCCGCCCGAGGGTAGCGCTCAGCCGGCGCAGGGCCCGGTCGACACCGGCCCGCCGGCCCGCGGCAGCGCTCGTGCGACGACCGTGTTCGGAACCCCGTAGCCGCCACGCGCGCCGCTGGTGGTGGCGGCGAAGATCGTCGTCACCACGCGACCGTCGCCGTCGACCATCGGCCCGCCCGAGTTGCCCGAGCGCACGAGCCCGCGCAGCGCCGTCATCGAGCGCTGCACCGGCCCGCGCCCGTAGGCGTCGGAGGACTGAACGCGCCGCGTCGGGCCGAGTCGCCCGGGCCGCACGTCGAACGGGCCGTTGAGCGGAAAGCCCAGGATCGCCGCCGAGGTGCCGCTCTCGACCTCGCGGGCGAGCGCAAGCGGGCGCGCGGCGAGGCCCTCGACGCGCAGCACGGCAAGGTCGTTGCGCGGGTCGAAGTGGACCGCCTGCGCCGACCGGCCGGGCTCGCGGCCGCCGAGCAACACGCTCGTGTCGCGCTGACCGGCGACGACATGGGCGTTCGTCACGACAAGGCCGGCGCCGGCCACCCAGCCCGAACCCTCGATGCCCAGCCCGCACGCGCTGCCGAGCACCTTGACGACGCTCGCGGCGGCCTCCTGCACCTCCGCGTCACGGGCGATGCCGGCGCGCGGCCGCGCGACCCTCGCCTGCGGGCCGTCGATGCGCGGAAAGGGGTCGAGCGCCCGCAGCGAGTTCAGCAGCGGCCCGGACGGCGGCAGGATCGTGTTGAGGCGCTGCAGGATCGCCGAGCGCTGCACCTCCTGGCGCATGCGGTAGCCCCCGGCCTGGATCGCGAGCGCGCCCAGGATCCAGACGATGCCGAGGCCGACGGCGGCTATCAGCAGCGCGCCGAGGAACCCGTCGGCGGCGCCAAAGCCTGGCATTGCCGCGAGCGCCCGCCGGACGGGCGCCCCGAACAGCCCGAACAGGCCGGCGATCAGCGAGCCCAGCAGCAGTGCGCCGAGCAGTCCGAACGCCGGCGCCCAGGGCGAGCGTGCTCCCCCGGACAGGAGGTGCGCACCGATCCGCGTGCCGAGCCAGGCGCCGCCCGCGAGTCCGGCGAAGGCGAGCACGCCGCTCATGAAGCCCTGCGCCCAGCCGAACAGCGCCAGCAGCAGCACCAGGCCCACGATGATCCAGTCCACGCCGGTCACCGAGCGAGCCTACTGCGCCGGTCGCCACCGATTGGCCGCACGCTGACCGCTGCGCTGGTGGCGCGCGAGGCGGCACGTCAACATGGCGGCAGGTCATGTCGACTCCCACCCGCCCCGCGCGCCGGTCAACTGACTCCCCCCAATCGCCCGCGAGGCGGCGTGCGATCACGACACGGCTCGCGCCCCTGGCAGTGGCCGCAGTCGCGGCGTTCGCCGCCGGCGCGGCCGTCGGCGCGGACGGCGACCCGCGGGCCGAAACGGCGAACCGGTTCGGCCAGGCATGGGCGCGCGGCGACTACGCGGGAATGCACGCACTGCTGACCCCCGCGGCTCGCAGCCGCGTCACGCTCAAGCGCTTCGCCGCCACCTATCGCCGCGCCGCCAAGGTGGCGACGCTCT